>JAXDMB010000316.1:0-4618 GCA_034666325.1 Vulcanimicrobiota bacterium | reverse complement strand
TCCACCACACGTTCGACGCTTCCATGAAGCGGTAGAACTTGTCGTTGGCCAAGTCGGGTGCGAGCCGGAGCTGCTCTTCGGGCGACAGCATCGCATCGTTCGGCTTGTAGAGCCACTCGAAGTGGCTCCACAGGACGCCCTTGTGGATGTCGTGCGGGTCGCCTTCCTTGTCGGTGTGCGCGTGGTGCGCGCGATGCGTCGAGATCCAGTCGATCGGGCCGCCTTGCAGCGCCAACACGCCCAGGATCGTGGCGAACCACTCCACGGGCTTGGCGAGCTTCAGGCTGCGGTGCGTGAGCAGGCGGTGATACCCCAGGCAGATGCCCCACGCGCCCGTCGTGTAGTAGAGAACGAGGAGCACGATGAGCGCGCTCCAGTGGAACGTTCCGGGGATGAAGACGCCCAAGGCGCCGATGTGGACCACGGCGAGACCCGTAAAGGTCGCCCAGCCGGGAACACGCCGCTTCGCGGCCGCGGTTTGCATGACTCTAGGAGGTGCGCCCTTTACCGGCCGAGTCCTGGCGACCCGAGTCCGGTTCAGGTTAAGGATTGAGCTTCGCCGGGTGCGATGCAACCCGGCGCCCGGCGCGCGGGCTCATGCCACCGTGATCGACGTTCACACGCATCTGCATCCGCCGCGGCTGTTCGCGGCGATTCGCCGCTGGTTCGCCGAGCGCAGCCCGTGGGTGCTCGAGCACCCGACCGAACCGCACGACGTCGCGCGCATTCTGCGCGAGCACGGCGTGGAGAAGTTCGCGTTCTGCTCGTACGCGCACAAACCGGGAATCGCGCGCGACCTCAACACCTGGCTCAGCGATACCGCGCGCGAGCTCGGCGCGGGCGCGGTGGCGCTCGGCACCGTGCACGTCGACGACCCCGATCCGGCGACCGACATGCGCGACGCGCTGCGCGCCGGCTGCGCCGGCCTCAAAGTGCACGAGGACGTGCAGCGGTTCGAGCTCGATGACGCGCGGCTTGCGGGCGCGCTCGACGCGGTCGCCGAGCACGACGGGTTCGTGCTGGTGCACGCCGGCCACATCCCATGGTCGAGCGATACGAACGACGGTCCGGGCCGGATGGCGCAGGTGCTGGAACGGCATGCGAAGCTGCGCGTGGTCGTGGCGCATTTCGGCATGCCGGATTATTTGCGTTATCTCGACATCGCGCAGCACGAGCCGCGGCTGTTCCTCGACACGACGATGGCGTTCGCGCCGGAGTCACCGTCCCGCGTGCGCGTCGCCCGCGAAGACGTCGAGCGCGGCGCGAAGCAGATCGTGTACGGCACCGACTGGCCGAACATCCCGTACGCATACGACGGCGAGCTGCGCGGCCTGCGCGAGCTGGGCCTCGACGAAGCGACGATCCGCGCGATAACGACGGAAAACCCGCGGCGCCTTACCCCCGCGCTCGCATAGCGCTCAGGCGCTGCTTACTTCTGTGTCGCGGCGCATCGCGCAGAACGATTCCACCATCGCCGGTTCGAACTGCGTCCCGCTGCAGCGTTCCAGCTCTCGCAGTGCGTCCGTCTCGCTGATCGCGCGGTGGTACGGGCGGTCGAGCGTCATCGCGGAGAACGCGTCGATCACGCTGACCGCGCGCGCCAGCGGGTGCACCGTCGGTCCCGGAATTCCGCTCGGGTAGCCGCGACCGTCCCAGCGCTCGTGGTGCTGGCCGACGATCTTCGCCACGTCCGCGAACTCCGCGTAGCTCGAGAGGATCGTGCGCCCGTACTCCGCGTGGCGTTGCATCGCGCGGTATTCCTGCGCGTCCAGCCGCGCCGGTTTGAGCAGGATCGACTCCGGGATCAGCAGCTTGCCGAGATCGTGCAGCAGTGCCGCGCGCACGAACGTCTCGTGCGCCGAGCCGTCGAATCCGAGCCGCGGCGCCCACGCGTGCGCGATGCGGTTGACGTGCAGCAAGTGCATGCGCGTGTACGGATCGCGCACCAGCGCCGTCTCCACGAGCGGCTCGACGTCGCCGAACGTGCCGAACCGCAGCAGCGGCGCGACGTCGTCGCCCACCGCGACGCCGCCCTGCTCGAGGCTCAGGCGCAGGCGCATGTCGGCGAGCGCGAGCAGATCGGTGCGCGTCGTGCCTTCCTCGGGCGCGCTCACCCAGCCGCAGTTCACCGAGATCGGGATGACGTCGTCGTCCCCCCGGAACGACAAGTCCGCGGTGCGCGCGCCCGCGTCCTCGGCGAGCTGCGCGATCGCCGCGCGGTCGTCGCGCCGCGCGACCAGCACGAAGTCGTCGCCGCCGAAGCGCCCCACCAGCGTGTCGGCGTCCGCGAGCGACGCGAGCCGTTCCGCAACCGCGTCGAGCACGCGGTCGCCCACGCGCGTGCCGTACACGTCGTTGATGCGGCCGAAGTTGGTGATGTCGAGCAGCACGATTCCCACCGAGCCGTCGAGCACGGCGAGCCGGTCGTCGATGTTGCGCAGCACCGACGAATGGTTCGCGAGCCCGGTGAGCGGGTCGACTTCGGCGACGCGCTGCAGCCGCGCGAAC
Source organism: Vulcanimicrobiota bacterium (assembly GCA_034666325.1). Classification (GTDB taxonomy): domain Bacteria; phylum Vulcanimicrobiota; class Vulcanimicrobiia; order Vulcanimicrobiales; family Vulcanimicrobiaceae; genus Vulcanimicrobium. The sequence continues at coordinate 2,110 of JAXDMB010000316.1, read as the reverse complement.
AGGCGCTGGTTGCGCACCGCGATCGCGAGATAGCGTCCGATGGCTTCCAGCAGCGCGACGTCCGTTTCGTCGTACGCGTTCTCGTTGCAGCTCTGCACCGACAGCACGCCGATGCGAGCGCCGCCGGCCTGCAGCGGAACGAAGATCGCGGACACGGTGTCGTCGGTCCACGGCTGCGCGGTGTTGAGCGGCTGCCGGCGCACCGCGGCCCAGTCCTCCGCCGTGCGAAAGAGCTGCGAGCGCCCGGTGCGCAGCGTCTCCCACGAACGGCCGCCGCGCTCGATCACGATCTCCGGATCGGGCCGCGTCACGCCGTGATCGTTCGCGTACTCGATCCGCAGCGCGGCGCCGCTGCGCAGCGCGACGAAGCAGACGCTCACGTCGATCTCGCGCGTGAGGAGCTCGCACAGCGACGCGAACGTTTCGCGCGGCGTGCGGTCAGCGGCTAACAGCAGCGCGACCTCGCCGATCAAGACGCGACCGCGCTGATCGCCGGCGGACGGCGGCTCGGGGTCGACGATCACTTCACGCGCGCGCCTCGTGTGCAGGGGCCGTCAACGTTCCCGGCCGCCCCGAGTCCACCCTACAGCGCGAGCGCGTTAGGCGGGGGTCGCCGCAGCGCTGCCGCCATGGTCGTGAATGCGCTTCAGCCGCATCGCGAGACCGATCAGGAAGATGCCGGCCAGAAACGCATAGACGCCGATCGTCCAGGCGATCGCGACGACGCCCGCCACCGGGACGAAGAAGATCACGATGCCGGCGACGATCGAGATCACGCCGATGAGGATCGTGAGAAGCTCGTTGGCGACCGCTTGGCGCACCCGAATCGCGGTCGCGATCGCGAGGATTCCGGTGAGCAGCGCCCACGCGGCGAACAGGTACACGAGCCACAGCGCGGTGATGCCGGGATAGAAGAACGTGATCACGCCGACCCCGATGCCGAGCACGCCTTCGACGAGCAGCCAGATCCAGTTTCCGTCCGCGTGGTTGCTGCGCACGGCGGCGACGATCGCCACGATGCCGTCGACGAACGCGTAAGCCCCGAACAAGATCGCGAGCGTGTAGATCGCGGCGCCGGGGAAGAGCGGCATCAGAATTCCCAGCATGATCGCGAGGATGCCGCGTATCAGGAAAAGCCACCAGTGATTCGAGAGCCGGGCGATCATCGTGCCGCGCGCTCCTTCCGGCGCCCGCGCTCAGCGCAGGCGGCGACCCGATCGTACCACCGGCAGACCGGCGGCGTCCAGGGGTGTGCCCACCAAGAGCTTCAGGAAGAACCCGTACGACGCGACCCCCCCCGCGACGCCGTTGCTGCGCAAGAAGCGGTCGTACATCTTCCACTGCATCGCGAAGATCTGCGGCTTGTAGTTGCGCAAGAAGCGCTCGCGGCTCGCCTGGAAGTCCGCGATGACGCGCGGGTCGAGGTGCAGGCGGCGGCGCTCCGAGTCGGGCAGGTCGCCGTACGTCCAGAACGCGCCGGAATACCGGATGAGCGGATCGCCGGAGCGCAGGCACGCCAGCGTGCCGATGTAGTTGGCGTCGCCCTCGTTGGTGAAGCCGCCGACGTGCGCCCACTCGTGCGCGAGCGCGCGCGGCACCTCGAACGGCAGAAACGACGCGTTGAGCAGCGTCTCGAACGCGAACGGCGAGTACTGGCCGCCGATTCCCGCGGCTTCGTAATACGGATCGAGCAGCGTCGTCTTGGGCAACGTCACCTCGACGTTCCAGTCGTCGCCCAAGCGCCGCACGAGCGGTTCGAACGCCGCGCGCAGCTTCGCGCGGTCCAGCGTCTCCGCGTGCGCGGCGGCGACGTTCGCGTTGAGCGTGTCCACGATGCGCTCGCTGAAGCGCGCGACGGCCGCGCCGGTCACGCGCGCTTCGCTGTAGTCGACGCGCGCGACCACCGTCGCACGCCGGTAGTTCAAACCCCACAACAGCTCGAACACGACGATGCCGAGCGCGACAAACCCCGCCGTGTGCGCGATAAGCGCGAGCGCGGTGCGCCGCTTGCGCTCGCGCGGCGCGCGGCGCAGCGCGCGCACCCACCACACGATCAGCGCGGCGAGCACGACGATCAGCTCGAGATCGCCGAACGCGAACGGCACGCGAT
>JAXDMB010000315.1:0-11662 GCA_034666325.1 Vulcanimicrobiota bacterium | reverse complement strand
AGCGACAATGTCGTCGTGCTGAGGCCCGAGGGCGGGGTGGAGTGGCGCGTGCTGCTCGATCCGCAGACGGCGCTTCCCAGGACGATGCTACACAAGGAAGGCGATCAGCTCATCACCGTGACCTTGGATTCGTACGAAACCGTCGACGGCATCACGTTCGAGAAAGAGATCCACCGCTCGGCCGGCGAGCCCGCGCGCGGAGCGGTGATCCGTTTCACGAAGACGGTGCTCAATCAGCCCGCGGACGCGTCGCTGTTCTCCATTCCACTAGCTCTTCGCGCGTTCGTCGCGGACGCGGCGTGACTTGAGGTCCGTACGCGCCAGCGAACCGGACGCGACCAGCGTGACTTCCGCGCGAATGCCGAGCTGGCGTTTGAGGCGCGCCGCGATGCGCACGCGCAGCGCGTCGTGGTCGCACGGCGCCGCGACTTCCGAGCGAATCGTCAGCTCGTCGAGCTCCTTCGGGCGCGTGACGACGATCTCGAACTCCGTGCCGAGCTCGGTGAACTCGTGCAGCACGTCCTCGATCGCGCTCGGGTAGATGTTCTCGCCGCGCACCACCAGCATGTCGTCGATGCGGCCGATGATGCCGCGCGGGAAGCGCGGGTACGTTCGCCCGCACGGGCACGGGTCGTTCGTCCACTCCGCGAGATCGCCCGACACCAGGCGAATCATCGGCTGGCCGCGGCGTTCGAGCTGGGTGTACACCGGCGTGCCGGTGGCGCCGTACGGCAGCGGCCGCATCGTGTCGCGGTCGAGCAGCTCCGTGTAGACGATATCTTGCCACACGTGCATGCCGGTGCGGTGCGCGCACTCCGTGATGTTCATCCACGGCGTCACTTCGCCCATGCTCCCGCTGTCGATGCAGATCGCGCCGAACGTCTCTTCGATCATGCGCTTGGTGCCGGGAATCCCCGCGCCGGGCTCACCCGAGAAGAACATGATGCGCAGGCCGAGGTCGCGCGGGTCGACGCCTTCGGTGCGCGCGGTTTCGGCGATGCGCAGCGCGTACGACGGCGTGCCGTAGAACGCGCTCGGCCGCATCTGGCGCATCCACGAGATCGCCTGCAGCGTCATGCCGGGAACGCCAGCGCCGAACGGAAACGCCGCGGCGCCCAACCGTTCCACGCCCGCGAGCGCGCCCCACGAGCCGACGTACAGCGAGAAGATCGAACCGATGAACACCATGTCGCTCGGGCGCAGGCCGAAGCTCCACATGATGCGCGCGTGCGCTTCCGCGATGCGCTCGTAGTCGTCGCGCGTCCACGCGAACGCCGTCGGGCGGCCGCTGGTACCGGACGTGCCGTGCACGCGCACGATCTCGCTCGGCTCGACGCACAGGTACGAGCCGAACGGCGGGTTCGCGGCTTGATCGGCGCGCAAGTCGGCTTTGCTGATGGTGGGCACGCGCGCGAAGTCGTCGAGGCTCTTGATATCGCCCGGTTCGAGACCGGCGGCGCTCCAGCGCGCGCGGTAGAACGGCGAGCGTTCGTACGCCCACGCCATCACCCCCTGGATCTTCGCCAGGATGTGCTGCGCGCGCTCGTCTTCGGACATCGTCTCACGCGCGCGGTCCCAGTACGGCTCGTCGTCGTGCGGGCGGTACGCTGAGTCGTACACCGGCGGCCATGCCGCCGCGCGCGGCGAGGCTGCCGAAGCGGCGGGCGTGGAGATCATCGCGACGCAGCCTGCCCCGAGGTCGTCGAATGCGCGGCTTCGCGGCGCGAGCGGTCGCGTCCGGTTTCGGCGACGATGCGCTCGATGCCGTCGATCAACTGCTGCGTGGACGCTTCCGCGTTGAAGATCTCGCGCACGCCGATCGACTTGAGCTTCGGAATGTCGGCTTCTTGGATCACGCCGCCGCCGACCACCGCGATGTCGTCGACCTCGCGCTCGGCGAGCATCGTCATGATCTTCGGAAAGATCGTCATGTGCGCGCCCGAGAGGATGCTGACGCCGACCACGTCGACGTCTTCCTGAATCGCGGCGTTGACGATCATCTCCGGCGTCTGGTGCAGGCCGGTGTACACGACCTCCATCCCGGCGTCGCGCAGCGCGCGCGCGACGATCTTCGCGCCGCGGTCGTGGCCGTCGAGGCCGGGCTTGGCGACGAGCACCTTAATGGGCATGAACCGTTCCTCCGAGCATTAGTGCCAACGCGTCGATCGCGTCGTTGCGGGTGAGTTCGTGATCGCGCACGCGGTCGAGCACCGCCGCGGCGTCGGGAGTGTCGAGGGTGGCGAGCGCGGCACGGACCGCCTCGTCGCGCGCGCGCCGGACGATCTCGAAGCGCACCGCGCGAACGGCGTTCGAGTCGTCGCCGTCGCGCTTGGCGTTGAGCGCCGCGACCAGCTCCGGCACGCCGGTGCCGTCTTGCGCGATCGTCTGCAGCACGGGAATGTCGCGCTTGCCTTCGCGCACCATGTGCTTCAAATCGGTCGCGCTCGCGTTCGCGCCGGGCCGGTCGGCCATGTTCACCACGAAGATGTCGGCAATCTCGGTGAGGCCGGCTTTTATCGCCTGCACGCCGTCGCCGAGCGCGGGCACGGTCACGACGACGATCACGTCGGCCACCGCGACGATCTCCAGCTCCACTTGGCCGACGCCGACCGTCTCGACGATCACGACGTCGAAGCCGGCTTCGTCCGCGAGCCGCACCGCATCGCGCGTCGCCGGCGCAAGGCCGCCGCCGGCCGAGCGCGACGCCATGCTGCGGATGAACACGCCCGGGTCGCCGGCGTGGCGCTGCATGCGCACGCGGTCGCCGAGCACCGCGCCGTGCGTGAACGGCGAGGACGGATCGACCGCGATCACGGCAACCGTCTCACCGGCGGCGCGCACGCCTTCGATCAGCCGGTCGACGAGCGTCGACTTGCCCGCGCCGGGCGGCCCGGTGATGCCGATGACATCGGCGCGCTTGCGTGCGGCCGTGCCGTTCGCGGACGTATCGCTCGCAGACGTGTCGTTCGAGGCGCTCCCGAGCGCCGTGAAGCGCGCGAGCGCGCCGCGGTAGTCGGTGACGCCGTTCTCCACCGCGGAAATGGCGCGCGCCAAGTCGCGGTGCACGCGGTGCGCGATCAAAAGACCGGCGTCTCCACGTACGTGCCGAACACCGGGCGCAGCGCCTTGATGATCTCGCCGCCCGTCGCGCGCGCGCGCACGGCTGCGATCGTCGCCGGCATGATGTTCTCGTCGGTCTTCGCGACGCGCACGACCTCGTCGAGCGCCTTTTGCACCACGGCGCTGTCGCGCTTGGCCTTGGTCTTCGCGAGCCGGTCGAGCTGGCGCTGCGCGGCGGCTTCGTCCACGTGGTGCAATTCCACGTGCGGGTTCGCGCTCTCGTCGCGGTACTTCGTCACGCTCACGATGTGGCGCTCGCCCGCCTCTTTGCGGCGGTGCAGATCGTACGCCGCATCCGCCAATTCCATCTGGAGGAAGTTGTCCTCGATGCACTTGATCGTGCCGCCGCGCTTGTCGATCTCGGCGAAGTAGTCGAAGCAGCCCTTCTCGATGTCGGTGGTGAGGCGCTCGAGCGCGTACGAGCCGGCCAGCGGGTCGATCGTGCCGACCACGCCCACTTCCTCGGCGATGATCTGCTGCGTGCGCAGCGCGATCTTCATCGCGGGCTCGCTCGGAATCGACAGCGCTTCGTCATAGCCGTTCGTGTGCAGCGACTGCGCGCCGCCGCACACGGCCGCGAGCGCTTCGATCGCGGTCCGGGCGATGTTGTTCAGCGGCTCGCGCGCGGTGCACGACACGCCGGCGGTCTGGCAGTGGAAGCGCAGGCGCATCGACTCCGGCTTCTTCGCGCCGAAGCGGTCTTTCATCACACGCGCCCACACGCGGCGGGCGGCGCGGAACTTCGCGACCTCTTCCAAGAAGTCGATCTGCGAAACGAAGAAGAACGAGAGCCGCGGCGCGAAGTCGTCGACGTGGATCCCGGCCTTCACGACCTCTTCGACGTACGCGATTCCGGCCGCGAGCGTGAACGCGACTTCTTGAATCGCCGTGCTGCCGGCTTCGCGCGAGTGATAGCCGCTCACGTTCACGGGGTTGTAGCGCGGCAGGTGCTTCGCGGAGTACGTGATGGAGTCGCGCACGAGCCGCATCGCCGGGCGCGGCGGGTACACCCACTCTTTCTGCGCGACGTACTCTTTGATGATGTCGTTCTGAATCGTGCCGGAAAGCTTCTTGAGATCGAAGCCGCGCTCTTCGGCGGTGACCAGGTACATCGCGAGCAGGATCCACGCCGACGGGTTGATCGTCATCGACACGCTGATCTTCTCGAGATCGATGTCCGCGTAGAGGTCGAGCATGTCGTCCACGCTGTCGATCGCGACGCCCTCGCGCCCCACTTCGCCTTCGCTGCGCTCGTCGTCCGAGTCGTAGCCCATCAGCGTCGGCATGTCGAAGTCGGTCGAGATGCCGGTCTGGCCTTGCGCGATCAGATAGCGGAAGCGCTGGTTGGTGTCGTCGGCCGTGCCGAAGCCCGCGATCTGGCGCATCGTCCAGGGCTGGGCCCGGTACATCGTGGGGTACGGGCCCCGCGTGTACGGGAACTGGCCCGGGAAGCCGATGTCGCGGGCGTAGTCCACGTCGCCGATGTGCTCGGGCGTGTAGACGCGCTCGAGCGTCGCGCCGCCTTGCGTGCGAAACGCCTCGCGCGCCTCGGGGCGGCGCTCCACGAACGGCAGGAGGGTGAGCTGCTCCCAGTCCCGCTGCTGGTCCGCGATGGTCTTCTCGGTCGTCTGCACGGCTGATCTCTCCTCGGGGTGATTGTATACAATCCAATCGCGACGGAGGTTCGCGCCTCCTGCAAGGTGTATACAATTTTTCATGACCGCTTCGGTGCCGCGCCTGGAACTTCGCTCCGAGACCCTGGTGGACGGGCTCCGGGAATCGATCCTGACGGGCCGCTACGCCCCAGGTTCCCGTTTGGTCCAGGACGATCTCGCCGAGGCGTTCGGCGTGAGCCGCATCCCGCTGCGCGAGGCGCTCCGGCGGCTTGAAGGCGAGGGCCTGGTCGTGATCAGCCCCAACCGCGGAGCCGTCGTCCGGCCCCTGGCGCCCAAGGACGTGGTCGACCTCTACGACCTCCGGCTCGCGCTCGAGTCGCTCGCGATCCGGCGCGCGGCGGAGCGCTTCGCCGACCTGCGCGGCTCGACGAAGGTGCTGCGCGTGCAGGCCGACCGCGCGATCGCGGCGCGTGCGATGCCGACCATCTTCAGCCTCGACCGCGACTTTCACGCCGGCCTCGCGGCGACGTCCGACAACCCGCATCTCGTCGCGGCTCTGGGCGGGCAGTGGTCGCAGATCATGCGCGTGATGCACGCGTACTTTCAAGTCGCGAACTATCCCGCGGCCGTGTGGGACGATCACGAGGCGATCGCGGACGCGGTCGCGCACGGCGCGGCCGAGGCGGCGGTCGCGCGGCTGACGACGCACTTGTCGGAAAGCCGCGACGCGATCCTGGCGCACTTGCGCACGAACGGCGACCGGTCGTGAACCTCGCGCGCGGGCTCGCGCAGCGGGAAGCGCAGGGGCGTCCCGTGCGCGTGGGGCTGGTCGGCGCCGGCAAGTTCGGCAGGATGATCCTCGCGCAATTGCTGCTGATGCGCGGCGTGCGGCTGTGCGTGCTCGCCGATCTCGACGCGGAGCGTGCGCGCGGTGCCGCATTGAGCGCCGGCTGGGACGCGGACGACTTCATCGTCGCCACCAGCGCGGGCGCGGCGAACGACGTCGCGCGCGGCGGCCGCGTCGCGCTCGTGGAAAGCGGCGAGCTCGCGACCGACTGCGAGATCGACGTGCTGATCGAAGCGACGGGACACGAAGAGGCGGGCGCGCTGCACGCGTACCGCGCGATCGAGCGCGGCGTGCACGTGATCATGGTGACGGTCGAAGCGGACGTCGTCGTGGGACCGTACTTGCACCGCATGGCGGAACGCAACGGCGTCGTGTACTCCATGGCGTACGGCGATCAGCCGGCGATCATCTGCGAGCTTGTCGACTGGGCGCGCACGTGCGGCTTCGACGTCGTCGCCGCGGGCAAGGGCACGAAGTTCGCGCCGCACTACCGCCGCTCGACGCCGGACACCGCGTTCGGCTACTACGGCTTCACGCCCGAACAGATCGCGACCGGCGGCTTCAACCCCAAGATGTTCAACTCGTTCTTGGACGGAACGAAATCCGCGATCGAGATGGTGGCCGTCGCGAACGCGACGGGACTCGCCGTGTCGGACGACGGTCTGTCGTTCGCGCCCGCGTCGGTGTACGATCTGCCGCTGCTGCTGCGCCCGCGCGAGGACGGCGGGATTCTGCCGAAGGCCGGCATGGCGGAGGTCGTCTCGTGCGTCACGCCCGACGAGCACTTCGTGGAGAACCACCTGCGCTGGGGCGTGTACGTGACGTTCACGTCGCGCAGCGAGTACGCGACGCGCTGCTTCGGCGAGTACGGCGTCGCGACCGATCCGTCGGGCCGCTACGCCGCGCTCTGGCGGCCGTACCATCTCATCGGCCTCGAGATCGGCGTCTCGATCGCGTCCGTGGCGCTGCGCGGCGAGCCCACCGGCGCGCCGTACGCCGGCCACCGCGCCGAGGTCGTGTGCGCGACGCGCGCGCCGATGCGCGCCGGCGACGCGATCGACGGTGAGGGCGGTTACGCGGTGTACGGCACCAGCGTCTCCGCGCGGCACGCGCGCGAGCTCGATCTCGTGCCCATGGGGCTCGCGCACGGGCTGCGCCTGACGCACGACGTCCCGGCGGACCATCCGATCGGCACCGGCGACGTGACGTTCGACGACGCGTCGTTCCTGTGGAAGCTGCGGCGCGAGCAGGACGCGCAGTTCGCGCCCGCCGTCGTGTAGCGCCAGGAAACGGCGCGCCTGCTCCGTACACCGGAGCATGGGACGCAGACAGCCGCCGAAGACCATCCGCATCCTCGCGTTCGACGACAACGACGAGCTCGACGTGATCGGTCCGTACGAGATGCTCGACACCACGCGCAAGATTCTGCAAGAGATGACCTTGCCGGCGCCCGACATCGCCATCGTGTCGGTGAAGGACTCGACGGCGCAGCCGAACATGGTGCGCGGCTTCCACGGGCTCACGTTCGGGACACGACCGTGGACCGACGCCGACAAACCGGATTTGCTCATCGTCGCGGGCGGCGGTTACAAGCAGCAGAAACCCGGCAGCCCGCCGATCGGCATCTGCAAGCAGATGACGAACCCGCACTTCACGAGCGTCATCCGCGCGCAATACGACGCGGGGCGACAGCTCGCAGCGGTGTGCACCGGCGCGTTCGGGCTGGTCGGCGCGGGGCTCGTGAAAGACCGCCGCATGACCACGCATCCCGTCGCGATCGACGATCTCGCCGCCGCCGGCGCGCACGTCCTCAACCCGGACTGGGAAGCGCGCGTGGTGGACGACGGCAACATCATCTCGTGCGGCGGCGTCACGTCGGGAACCGACGAAGCGCTGTACCTGGTCGAAGCGTTCTGGCCCGAGAAGCCGTCGCTCGTGAACAGCTTGCGCAGCTACGTCGACTACAACTTCCGCGCAACGGTGAGCGGACCGCCGGCGGCCCAAGGCGGCTAGTTCAGGCGCCCCTTGAGCACCGCGCGCGCGTGCGCGCCGCCCGTAGGGCACCGCGTGACCGCGAACTCCTCGGCGATGGTGGACACGATGAACAGGCCCCGGCCGCTTTCGGCAAGCGCGTCCGCCGGCAGGCGCGCGTTGTGCTGGAAGCCGGAGCCCGCGTCGACCACGTGCAGCACGCCGTACTCGCCGCTGAGATCCAGCGCGATGTCGATCGCGCCGGGCGCGTAGCGCTTCGTGTTTCCCACGAGCTCCGCATAGACCAGCTCGGCGATGGTGCGGTCCACTTCCGGTACGCCCCGGCGTTCGAGCGCCTCCACCATTCCTCGCCGCGCGTTCGCCGCCGCCGCGCCGTCACCGGCGTCGAACGTCCAGCGCAGCGCGCCGCGGTCGCCGCCGATGTCGAGCAGCGACCGGCGAAACGCGACGACCAGCAGCGCGACGTCGTCGCTCGCGCCGCCGCCGCGCAGCACGGCCTCGTGTATCGCCTGCGCGGGCGCCGCTTGAACGTCCGCGTCGCGCAGCGCGAGCACGAGCGCCTTCTCGCCGGCGATCAGATCGCGGCCGGCTTCGGTCAGGCCGTCGGTGTAGAGCAGCAGCGTGTCGCCCGCGTCGAGGTCCACGTGGCGCGTGACGTCCGCGCCGCGCTCGCGCAGTCCGAGCGGCAAACCGCCGGCGGGAAGCTGCACGATGTGCCCGTCGGCGGTGCGGCACAGCGGCGGGGGGTGGCCCGCGCCGGCGCACGCGAGCGTTCCCCACACCGGATCGAACACGCCGACCCACGCGGTGACGAAGCGGTCCGCGGCTTGCGAGCGCAGCACGCGGTCGGCGGCGTCGAGCATCACCGACGGATCGGGATTGATCGCCGCCGCGCCGCGCAAGCTCTGGCGAATGGCGGCCATCGTCGCGGCGGCGTCCAGCCCGCTTCCCGCGACGTCGCCGATCGACACGACGACGCGCCCGTCCGCGACGCGAAACGCGTCGTACCAGTCGCCGCCGATCAGCGCCTCGCTGCGGCCCGCCTCGTACAGCGCGTCGAACGACGTGCCCGCCAGGCGCGGCAGCTCGGTGGTGAGCGCCGCGGCTTGAAACGTGCGCGCGACGCGCTTCTCGCGCTCGTAGGCTTCCGCGTTGCCGATCGCGGGCGAAAGCCGCCGCGCGATCTCGACGAAGAACGGCAGATCGCCGGCGTCGTAATGCCGCCCCGACGTACGGTCGTACATGATGGCGATCGTGCCGCGCACGGTTCCGCCGAACGCGATCGGCACGATCGCCGCGGACACCACGCCGAGCGCGCGAATCGCTTCGCGATAGGGCCCGGTCACCGCGCCGATGCCGCCTTCCGGAACGTCTTCATAAATCAGTGGCCGGCGCGTGCGCACGACCGCGGGCGAACCGCCCGACGCCTCGCCCGCGAGATAGCGGAGATCGTGCAGCTCGCGCGTGCGCGCGTCCAGCTCGGGATCGTGGTGATGCGACGCCGCGAGAAACAGCGCGTTCTCTTCGTCGATCAGGTTCACGACCGCCCAGTCGGCGAACTGCGGCACCATCAGCGCCGTCGCGGCGTCGAGCGTCTCGCGCAGGTCGAGCGTTTCCGAGAGCGCCTCGCCGAGCCGCGCGTAGAACGCCTCGCGTTCCGCGATGCGGCGCTGCGCCTCGGCCGCGGCGCGCGCTTCCTGGTACAACCGCGCGTTCTCGAGCGCCGCGCCGATACGCCGCGCGAGATCCTCGGCCGTCATGAGATCGCTGTCGCCGTACGTCTGCGAAGCGCGCGTGCGGCAGAACGTGAGCACGCCGTAACACCGCCCGCGCGACGCGATCACGACGGTGATCAGCGACGTCAGCCCCTCGTCGCGCATCCGCGCGTAGTGCGCGTCGTCGGCCGCCGCGCGCTTCCACCACGTCTCGTCGATGCGCGGCACGAGCACGCTCTCGCCGCTGCGCCACGCCGCGGCGATCGGGTGCACCGGATGGTCGAGCGGGGGCACTTGTCCGACGGAGCGCTGGAACGGCCCGCGGCGGCGCGGATCGCGGTGCTCGACGGCGGCGCGCCGCAAGATGCCGTCGTCGCCGACGAGATCGAACAGCACGTAGTCGGCGAACGACGCGACCGCGGCGCGCGCGACCGCGCGCATGATCGCGTCCGCTTCGAGTTCCACGGCGAACAGCTCGTCGGCGCGCGCGAGAAACGCATCGCGCGCCGCCGCGCCGCGCAGGTCGTCGATGTCGGTGCACGTGCCGAACCAGTGCGTCACCGCGCCGTTCGCGTCGCGCACCGCGCTCGCGCGCATGATGAAACAGCGGTACGCGCCGTCCGCGCGCAACAGCCGCGACTCCACCTCGTACGGGTCGCCGGTTTCGATGGAGCGCTGCCATGCGGTCAGCAGAACCGCGAGGTCGTCGGGATGCACGACCGCTTCCCACGTCCAGCCGGTGAGATCGCCGCGCTTGGTTCCGACGTAGTCGTAGATTTGCGCGTTCACATAGTCGAGCGAACCGTCGGGAAGCGCGGTCCACACCATCTGCGGAATCGCCTCGGCGATCGCGCGGAACTGCACCTCGAGCCGCTTCTGCGCGTCGATGTCGGTGCACGTGCCGTACCATTTCACGATCTCGCCGCTCGCGTCGCGCAGTGACGACGCGCGCGTGAGGAACCAGCGGTACGTGCCGTCGCGCCCGCGGATGCGGAACTCGAGGTCGTACGGCGCTTCCTCGCGGACGGCCGCCTCCCACGCCGCGGCGGCGCGCGGGACGTCGTCGGGATGGATCGCCTCGATCCACCTGCCGCCGCTCGACTCGTCCGGCCGCAGACCGGTGTACGCCGTCCAGGCGCCGTTGAAGTAGTCGTTGAGCCCGTCGGGCGTCGTGCGCCACACGATCTGCGGCAGCGTCTCGACGAACGCGCGCAGGTCGGCATCGAGGATGGTCGCAGCGGTCCCGTCCGGTACACCCGGCGGGAAAGGATCGGGCCGAATCAACGCCGTTGCTGTACCCGGCTGGGGCTCGCTCGAATACGGGCCCTGCCTGGAGGGCCGCGGCGGCCGCCTTCAGGACACGGTCGTACGCTGGCGGAGCGCGCGGACGTCGCCGTCGCGGACCGTCACGCCGGTCGCGTCGAACCACTCCATGAGCGGGACCGCGTACTTGCGCGTGGTGCCGACCGCGTCGCGGAAGCGCGCCATCGTGATGGGGCCGTCGCGCCCGATCGCGAGCTCGAGCCGCTTGCGGATCTCCGCGATCTGCGCGCCGCGGTACACGTCGCTGCCCACTTTGACGAGCGCGCCCGTCGCGACGAGCGTGTCGAACGCTTGCGCGAGCCCGGCGATCTTCGCGCGCCGCAATTTCGTGACGACGTCGTCGAGCTGTGCGGGAACCAGCGGCTGCGCGGCATCGGCCGGAACGGCGCGCTCGAAGAACGCGCGCTGTTCTGCGGACAGCTGCGCGCGATGGCCGAGCGTCGCATAGTAGCCGGCGCGCGCGGCGATGCGGCCCTCGTCCACGTCGCTGGCGAGAAAGCGCACGAGGAACTGCTCGTCGACCGCGAGCTCGCGCGCGAGCGCCAGCGACGTGGTTCCGAGCGTCCACGGCGACTCGGCTTCGCGCCGCGCGAGCGTCTCCTGCACGCGCGCGGAAAGCGCGTCGGCGGCGGGACCGTCGAGATACGCGACCGGTTTGTGCAGACGGCGCGCGGCGCCGTGGGCGGCGAGCTCGCCGAGGATCTCCGCCGCGCGCTCCTCGCGCACGTTCGCGCGCGCGCCGAGTTCCGCGGCGGTGCGCGGCGTGAGCTCCGTCTCCGCGAGCACGTGCGCGATCGCGTCGACGTCCGGCGGATGGCCTTCGTCGCCGTTGTCCGCGGCGGGCGCGGCCGCGTCCACCGTCCCGCCGCCGAGCAGCGTCTTCGGCGACAGCGCGCGCACGACGAACGCTTCGCCGGGATACGTCGTCGTCTCGCGCCGTAAGTGCAGCGTGCCTTCGACCGGCGCGGCGCCGGTGGGGGGAGCGTTTTCGAACACGAGCGTGCCGAGGATCTCGCCGGCGCCGAGATACGCGCGCACCGGCATGCGGC
>JAXDMB010000314.1:0-9068 GCA_034666325.1 Vulcanimicrobiota bacterium | reverse complement strand
AAAGACACCATGATGCACGTAGTGGAAGCAACGTCCTACGGCGATCCGTCCGTGCTCGCTTGGCGCGAGCGTGACGAACCTTCGCCGGGTCCGGGCGAGGTCGCGATTCGCGTCACGCAAACCGGAGTGAACTTCGCCGACGTGCAAGCGCGGCGCGGACAGTATCACGGCGGGCAGAAGCCGCCGTTCGTGCCGGGGCTGGATTGCGCGGGCACGATCGTCGCGCTGGGCGACGGCGTCGACGGGCTGCGCATCGGGCAGCGCGTCGCGGCGTTTCCGCCGAACGGCTCGTATGCCGAGGTCGTGGTCGTGCCGGAGGCGACCGTGTACGCGCTCGATGCGGCGGTCTCCGACGACGATGCGGCGTCGATTCTCATGCTCGTGACGGCGTACAACGTGCTGAGCTTCGCCGGCCGCCTCGCGCCGGGTGAGACCGTGCTGGTGCACGCGGCCGCCGGCGGCGTCGGCTCGACCGCGGTGCAGATCGCGCGTGCGCTCGGTGCCGGCACGATCTTCGCGACCGTCGGCAGCGAGGCGAAGCGCGAGATCGCGCGCGCCGCGGGCGCGGACGTCGTGATCGACTACCGCAGCGAAGACTTCGCGCGCCGCGTGCTCGACGCGACGGACGGGCGCGGCGTCGACGTCATCCTCGACTCGGTCGCCGGCGACGTCTTCACCGCGGGGCTCACCGCGCTCGCGCCGTTCGGGCGGCTCGTCGCGTTCGGGATGGCGTCCGGCACGCCCGGCACCGTTCGCACGAACGAGCTGCACCCGAGCAACCGCGCCGTCGTGGGCTACAGCTCGGGATCGTACCGCAAGCTGCGTCCGGACGCGCTGCGCCCCGCGGCCGAAGCGTCGCTGCGACTCGTCGCCGAGGGCAAGGTGCACGTCGTGATCGGCGCGCGCTTCCCGCTGCGCGAAGCGGCCGAAGCGCATCGTCTCGTCGAGTCGCGCGCCGGGCACGGCAAGGTGCTGCTTACCGTGTGAAGCTGCCGCTGGATTGCGGCCGAGCCCGAGGTCAGGCGGCCGGTTTGAACCGCAGCGCGACGCCGTTCATGCAGTAGCGCAGCCCCGTGGGCTTCGGGCCGTCGTCGAACACGTGCCCGAGATGGCCGATGCAGCGGCGGCAATGCACCTCGGTGCGCGCCATGAACATCGAGCCGTCGGTCTTCGTGGCGACCGCGTTCGGAAGCGGAGCGTAGAAGCTCGGCCAGCCCGTTCCGCTGTCGAACTTCGTCTTCGACGAGAACAGCGGCAGGTCGCAGCCGGCGCACGCGAAGGTGCCGGCGCGCTTCTCGTCGTCGAGCGGGCTGGAGAACGGGCGTTCCGTTCCTTCATGCCGCAGCACCGCGTACGACTCGGGGGGCAGCAGCTTGCGCCACTCCTCGTCGCTGTGCGTCACCCGCGCCGAGCCGGCGCGCGCGGCGACCGGACCGGCGAGAACGAAGCCTGCGAGGGCGGTGAGGACGGTGCTCCGGTTGATCATCGTACCGCTAACGTTACCGCATTCGCGGAGGATTCGCGGTATGGCGGCTTACGTCCGGGCGCCTCGTTCCGGTCTACGAACCGTGCTGCCCGGTTTCTGTCCCATACCGCACGCAGCCGGAGGAAGCTAGCAGCGGTCATTCAAAGACCCCGGCTCACGCCGTTCGCTCCGGAGGTCCTCGTGCGCCGTCTTCTCGTGCTCGGATTCTTAGCCGCCCTCGCCACCGGATGCAACAACGGCAACGCGGCGTCGACGACTCCGACGACCACCGCAACGCCGACCCCCGTTCCCACCGCGTCGCCGGTGCCGACCGCAACGCCGGTCCCGCCGAAGTCCGAAAACTATTTTCCGCTTTCGAACCAGGCTGCGTACGACGGTCCGAACTCCGGCGGCGGCTTCGTGAACTACGGGAAGGGCCCGCTTGCGATTTCGACCGCAGTCGGCACGGCGTGCGGAGCGGCGCTCGGAACATTCGGCGACTACCAAGTCGCCGTCGGCCCAACGGTCGTCCCCGTCACCGACCTGATCGTCAACAACGCGTACCGCTTCCCGCTCATCACGAAGAACACGGCGGGTGATGTCTACATCGTCGGCTACACGACCATCAGCGGCACCGGCGAGACGTGCGTGCAGCCGTACCCGATCGCGAAGGCGACGATGGTGAAGGGCGCCGGCTGGACCTTCGTCGACATCGCCGGCGTGTCGCGCACCGCCGTCGTCGTTTCCGATCACACCACCGCGACGTTCACGCCGCAAACCAACAGCGGTCCGCTGCCGCCCGTTACCTACACCGGGATCGTCGCCCAAGTCGCGTACGGCTCGGACAACACGATCTACTGGGCAGCGGGATACGGGCCGGTGCAGATCATCAACACGGGCAACGCCGGCCCGGGTATTCCGGGCCAGCTCTATCCGCAGCAGCTCACCGCGCACGACTGGACGCTGGACCCCGCCTCGAAGTAGCGTCGGCCCGGGTCGCCGTCCGTAGGGCGCGGCGACCCGCCCGGCGCAAGCTACAGCGTGAGCGCCCGCGATCTCAACGCCAGCGGTATCCCGCTGCGGCCGTTCTACGACGCGCCCGAACAGCCGGTGCGGCGCGCGCCGCCCGGCACGTTTCCGTACACGCGCGGCATCCGGCGCGACATGTACCGCGGGCGGCTGTGGACGATGCGCCAGTACGCCGGCTTCGCGACCGCGACGGAATCGAACGAGCGCTACCGCTACCTGCTCGCGCACGGCGTCAGCGGGCTTTCGGTCGCGTTCGATCTGCCGACGCAGCTCGGCTACGACTCGGACGCGCCGCAATCGCGCGGCGAAGTGGGCAAGGTCGGCGTAGCGATCGACACGATCGACGACGTGGAAGCGCTGTTCGAGCAGATTCCGCTCGACCGCGTGACCGTGTCGATGACGATCAATGCGCCCGCTTCGATCCTGCTCGCGTTCGTGCTCGCCGTGGCGCGGCGGCGCGGCATTCCGTTCGACAAGCTCGGCGGCACGATCCAGAACGACGTGCTCAAAGAATACGTCGCGCGCGGCACGTACATCTATCCGCCGGGACCGTCGATGCGCCTGGTGACCGACGTGATGGCGTACTGCGCGCGCGAAGTGCCGAACTGGAACACGATCTCGATCTCGGGCTACCACATCCGCGAAGCGGGCTCCACCGCGCTGCAGGAGATCGCGTTCACGCTCGCCGACGCGAAAGCGTATCTACGCGCGGCGCAGCAGGCGGGGCTCGACGTCGACACGGTCGCGCCGCGCATCTCGTTCTTCTGGAACGCGCACAACGACTTCTTCGAGGAGATCGCGAAGTTCCGCGCCGCGCGCACGCTGTGGGCGGAGATCGTGCGCGACGAGTTCGGCTCGAAGGACCCGAAGTCGCAGATGCTGCGCTTCCACACGCAAACGGGCGGCTCGACGCTGACCGCGCAAGAGCCGGAGAACAACGTCGTCCGCGTCGCGCTGCAAGCGCTCGCCGCGGTGCTGGGCGGCACGCAATCGCTGCACACCAACGGCCAGGACGAAGCGCTCGGCCTGCCGACCGCGCAGTCCGCGCGCGTCGCGCTGCGCACCCAGCAGATCATCGCGCATGAAAGCGGCGTCACCGACGTGGTCGACCCGCTCGCGGGCTCGTACTTCGTCGAGACGCTGACGGACGAGCTGATCGTGCGCGCGCGCGAGCTGACGCCGGAGATCGACGCGATGGGCGGCGCTGTGGCGGCGATCGAGAGCGGCTGGATGCAGGACCAGATCGGCGAGAGCGCCTACCGCGCGCAGCAAGACATCGAGCGCGGCCGCGCGGTCGTGGTCGCCGTGAACAAGTTCAACGAAGCGGCGAACGGCGTCCCGATGCCGATCCAGCGCATCGACCCATCGATCGAGCGCGATCAAACCGCGCGCACGCGCGCGTTCCGCGAGAACCGCGACGCCGAGCGCACCAGCGCGGCGCTGGCCGCCGTGCATACGGCCGCCGCGGGCACCGACAACCTGATGCCGCACTTCATCGAAGCGGTGGACGCCGGCGCGACGCTCGGCGAGATCTGCGACGTGCTGCGCGGCGTGTTCGGCACGCACACCGCCCGCGAGCGGATCGCGTGATCGACGCGCCCATCGATCACGTCGCGATCGTCGTGAAAGACCTCGACGCCGCGATCGAGCTCTACACGCGGACGCTCGGGTTCAGCGAAGTCTACCGCGAGATCGTCGCCGATCAGGGCATCGAGGCGGTCGGGCTGCGGACCGGCGACGCGGTGATCGAGCTGCTGCGCCCGCTCAGCGAAGACTCGCCCGTCGCGAAGTTCCGCGGCGACGCCGACACCAAGCTGCACCACACGGCATACCGCGTCGCCGACATTCCCGCCGAGCTCGCGCGGCTCAAGGCCGCCGGCATCCGGCTGATCGACGAGGAGCCGCGCAAAGGCGCGCACGGGAACACGATCGCGTTCCTGCACCCGAAGTCGACGGCCGGCGTGCTGATCGAGCTCTGCCAACCTGAGCGCTGAGCGGCCGGCCTGCAACGGGAACCCTCGCTTGCGCGGCGGCGTTCCCGTGGGCATGCGAGCACGTCAGATCGGTCGCGTCATCGCCGCGATGCTCCTCGCAGCGGGAGCGCTCGGCGCGGCGCCCGCACCAGCACCGTCGGCGAGCCCGCCCGACCCGCGCGCCGAAGCGCTGTTCGCCGCCGCGCGCACCGCGCGCACGCAGAGCGCGTACGCGCACTATTCGGTGTACGCGACCGTCGTGCGCTTCCACCGCAACGGCCGCCCGGTGAGCAGCACGTGGGACACGACCGAGGACATGCGCCGCCGCCTCGTCCACTCGCACGCGCTCAGCCGCGAGGAAGGCGCGCACCCGCACGTCCCGCACGGCATCAACATCGGCATGGGCACCGGTCCCAGCGGCATCCTGCCGCCCGGCGTCCTGCCGCCCAAAGGGCAGATCGTGAGCCACGAGCCGGGCGACGATCCGATCGGCGAGGTCACGTTCGCCGTCGACCAGGATTTCGGGCTCGCGCTCAACGCGCCGCAGATCGGGGCGACCGCGAACATGAGCGAGGTATCGGTGACCGTCACGACGCTCCCGCAGATCGGCCGCACGGGAACGATCGCACGCACGTACGACGTGACCGACCTCGGCGACGTCACGGAGAACGACGTCGTCCTGCACCATCTCGGCTTGCGCGCGCTGCGCGATCCGCGCCGCTATCGTTTGCGCGAGCTGTGGACCGACGCGAAAACGTCGCTGCCGGTGCGCGCGGTCGTCGCGGGAATCGGCAACCACGGCCCGCTGCAAAGCGTCAGCTGGCGCATCGAGTTCACGCAACTGCAGGGCGGCACGTACATCACGCGCGAAACCGCGCTCGAGCCGCTGGACACCGACGGCGGCCGCCTCGACGACGTGACGATCACGTTCGCGGAACTCCGCCCGACGAATCGCCTCACCGCGGAAGAATCGCTGGGCCTTTCAGGAGACGTCGGCACGACGGATCCCTAAGAGCCAGACCGCAACGCCGGCGCGAGGCGCACGTCGAGCTCCGTCTCGAACGTGCGGTCCCACGGCAGCGTGACGGTGAACCCGGCGTCGCGGAACTGCGGCTCGACGCGCGACAGCAAATCGAGCCCCTCGCGCCACAACAGCGCGCGGTTCTCCGAAGCCGTGCGCTGCGCAACGTCGGGCAGCAGGAGCGTGTGGTCGCTGACGCCTTGTGCCGTGAGGTCCGCGTTGAGCTGCGGCCGCACGACGGTGTGGAACGCGATGTCGTCGGCATACCGCATCAGCGTGAACGTCGCGTGCGCGCGCGGGTCGTACGTCCGAAAGCGAATGCCGGCCATCACGGCGACCGCTTCCGGAAGCGCGGTTCCGACGGTGTTCGCGACGGTGTTCCACGACGCGAACGACGCAACGCTTCCCGCGATGCCGCGCTTGATGAGGTCCTCGGTGAGCCGGCGCTGCCCAGCGTAATCGTCGGTCGCGAGAAACGACAGATCCGCGATCGCGGCGAGCGGAACGGCCTGCGATGACTTGCTGCGAAAATCGACGTCCCGCGCGATCGTGTCGACGAACGCCGCTTCGTCGTCCACGCTCGTTCCGGGGACGCGCACGAACAGGTCGATGTCGGCCTGCTCGTCCGCCCGCGCGACTCTGCCGCCGCACGTGCGAATCAGATCGGCGATCGTCGTCGCGATCGGCGCGAACTCGAGCGGATCGTTGACGCTGCCGCCGTTCGCCCGCGAGTACACGATGCGCACGCGCGGAACCACGCGTGCCTCACCGGCCAGCGCTGCCGACATCAACGCCATCCCGAGCTCGTCGGCGCCGGGCTCGATCGACGCCCGCGACGCCGGCAACCACGTCGCCGCGAACGAGCGCAGCGCGGCGAGATCACGCAGATGCAGCCCGACGGGTCCGGCATCGTCCTGACCGAGCACGATCCGGTCGAACCCGCCTTCCGCGGTGACGCGAAGCGCGAACAGATCGACGTCGCGATCCCGCGCGCGCGTGTCGAGATACGCATCGAGCGCCGGCCCGAGCTGCGCGCGCAGCTTCGCGGCGAACGCGCGCTGCTGCTCCGTCTGCGGCGGATCCGGCAGGTTCGCGTACTGCTGGATCGCGCCCCACACGTCGCCGCCCGCAAACGGAAACGAAGCCGCCGGCCCGAGCCGCGGCACGCCCGTCGGCGCGAGCCGCATCACGGTCCCGAACACCGCGAACGACGCGTTCGCACGCGACGCGCGAATCGCCGCCAAGTCTTGCAGCCGCGAGTACGCGACGGCCCGCGACACGCCGGGAATCCGCGACGCGACGAGCCCGCCGTACACCATCATGTCCTGCGAGATCACGTACGCGCGCGCGTCGCGCGGCGCGTCGTCGCGCAACCAGCGCATGATCCCCGCCGAATCGCCCGGCGTGAGATACCGCCCGAGCATGGGACGCGGCGGCTCGGCGACGCGCACCCCCGCGATCGCACCGAGCAGCCGCGGCAATTGCGCGGTGACCGGCCGGTCGTCGAGCGGAACGACGACGAACGTCAGTGCGAGCAGAGACGAGAAGAGCGCCGCGATGGAATCCACCGCGGCGCTCGTTCGTCACCGAACCCGATTAACTCTTGAAACCGTAGAGCCCGTGGCCCTTGGGGTCCGCGACGTAGATCTTGTAGGCCTTGCGAATGCCGAGCGACTGGGTGAACTCCACGTGCACCGGCGTGTTCGGCTTGAGATCTTTGGTCTGCACGCTCTTGCCGTGCGAAACCAGCGTCGCGAAGTTCGGCGCGTAGAGGAACGAGAGGTCGGCCGGCACGCCGTCGATGCAGTGCACGCGGATGTTGGTGGTCGAGACGTGGCGGACGTAACCGTGGCAGTCGCGGATCTTGCCGCCGGGCACGGAGGCGCCTTGCCGCTCGGTGACGGCGGCGGACGCGCCGAGCGTGGACGAAGCGACGGCCGCGAGCGCGGCGAGAACGGGAAGCGAACGACGGACGGAGTCGAAGAGCATGGCGTGAGGTTCCTTCCGAGATGATCGAATGCCGGACGATGGCGAGTGCCGAGCGGCTCGACGCCTTCGCGCTGATGCGGCGCTTTCGAGCGGACCATGCCGCGCTCGGCGACGCGCTGGCGCTCTTCATCGACCGCCCGGACTACGGATTCGTGTGGCTGGCGTACGACGACGGTATACCCGCCGCGTGCGTTTCCGTCGCGTTCGCGATCTCCACGGAAACCGGCGGCGTCGTAGCCGACATCCGCGACCTCTACGTCGCCGACGACCACCGCCGCCGCGGCATCGGCTCCGCGCTGCTCGCAACGCTCCACGGCCGCGTCAAGCACCTGGAAGTAACGAGCATCGAAGCCTGGCTACCGGACGACGACGCGCTGCGCGGCTTCTTCGCCGCCCGCGGCTACACCGACCACGGCGGAACGCGCGTCAGCCTGCGCCGCTGAGCACGCGCGCGAGCCGCCCGCGCGCGGCGCCGAGCAATCGCTCGGCCGCGACGCGATCCACGCCTCGCCGCGCCATCACGACAGCCGTCTTCACCGACCCACCGGCCGCAGCGAGCAGCGCGCGCGCATCGACGTCTCCGGCAAGATCGCGCACGAGCCGCTCGCTGCGCGCGCGAAGCTTCGCATTGGTCGCAACGACGTCCACCATCCGGTTCCCATACGTCTTCCCGAGCCGAACCATCGCCCCGGTGGAGATCGCGTTCAACACGATCTTCTGCGCGGTCCCGGCACGCATGCGCGTCGACCCCTGAATCGGCTCGGCTCCGGTAGCAACGACGATCGCGACATCAACGTCCCGCGCAAGCGGCGAACCCGGCGCATTGACGATGCCGACGGTACCCGCTCCCCGCGCGCGAGCCGAAAGCACAGCCGCACGCACGAAAGCCGCCCCGCCGCTCGCGGAAATGCCGATGACGACATCGTTCGCCGAAACGTCCTCGACGGCACGCGCCCCGGCATCCGCATCGTCTTCAACACCCTCGACCGCATTCCGCAACGCCGCGTCACCACCGGCAATCCGCGCCGTAAAGAGCCCCGGCTCGACACCGAACGTCGGGAGCAATTCCGCCGCATCCAGCACCGCAAGCCGCCCGCTCGTGCCGGCACCGACGAGCACGACACCCCCGCCACGCTCGATCGCCGCGACGACGAGCGCCGTTGCGCGCGCGACCTGGTCAGCCGCCGCAAACGCCGCATCGACCGCGACACGATGCGCCTCGATCAGCATGCGCGCGAGCGCAACGTCATCGAGCCGGTCGATATCCGCCGTCGCGGCATCGAGCGCTTCGGTGGCCGGAAGCTCGCTCATGCGTTCGTTCCTCGCCTGCGCTACGGTGCGGACACCAAACGTTCGGCCAAGCGCAGCGCGCCGCGCACGGGCTCATCGCCGCCCTTCACGATCGCAGCGCCGGGAACGTCACCGTTCAACCGCGTCTCGAGCAGAAACGTCAACAAACTGTTCTCAGCGAACAAGCCGCCGGAAAGTGCGATCCGCGGCGAAGCATCGAGCAGCTCCACGGCGCGCAACGCCGACTTCACGAGATCCCCGAGCTCCATCGCCGCCTGCTGCACGATCTTGGTGGAAGCAC
>JAXDMB010000313.1:0-6818 GCA_034666325.1 Vulcanimicrobiota bacterium | reverse complement strand
TGCAAGGCGCGATGAACGGCGTGTTCCTCGCGAAAGACCTGCTGCTGTTCGCGCTGTTCTGGGACCTCATGCTGATCCCGGTGTTCCTGGTGCTGATCGGCGGCGGCCCGCACGCGCGCGCCGCATGGAAGTATTTGATCTACAACCTCACCGGCGGGCTCGCGCTGCTGCTGGCGACGGCCGCGTTCGGCGTGATCGCCGGCACCACGGACGTGATCGGCAACCCGAACGCGCACGTCACGATCGGCGAGACGTGGGGCCTGTGGATCTTTGCGGGCATCGCGTTCGCGTTCCTGATCAAGACGCCGGTGTTCCCGTTCCACACCTGGATGCCCGACACGTACGCCGAGCTGCCGTCGCCGGTCGCCGCGGTCGTGTCGGCGGTGCAGTCGAAGGCCGGGCTCTACGGCTTCATCGTCATCGCGCTGCCGTTCCTCGCGCCCGAGACGGCGCGCGCGCAGACGCTGATGTTCGTGCTCGGGTCCATCGCGCTCGTGTACGGTGCGCTCGCCGCGCTCGCGGAGCGCGACGCGAAGCGCGTCGTCGCGTACAGCTCGCTGTCGCATCTCGGGCTCATCCTGTTGGCGATCTTCAGCGGCTCGTCGCTCGCGCTCGCCGGCGCCGTGGTCTACATCGTCGCGCACGGGCTGTTCAGCGCCGCGCTGTTCCTGACGCTGGGCGCGGTGGAGCAGCGCGAGGAGACGCGCGACATCGCGCGGCTCGGCGGCCTGGGCGCACGCAATCCGAAGCTGGCCGGCGCATTGATGCTCGGTGCGCTCGCGGCGCTCGGCCTTCCTGGGCTCGCCGGTTTCAGCGGCGAGATCCTCATCCTGACCGGACTGGTCAAAGCGGGCTTCGTGTGGCCGGCGATCATCGCGCTGGTCGCGGTGGTTCTCGCGTCCGCGTACATGCTGCGCTTGTTCCAAGGGATCATGAACGGTCCGGAGGTTCCCGATCTGCCGGAGCGCCGCGACCTGACGTGGACCGAAGGGATCGCGGTCGCGCCGCTCGTGATCGGGTTCGTGCTGCTCGGCGTCAACCCGGGTCCGGTCGCCGCGTTCGTGAGCGACGCGGCGAAGGTCGTTTCATCCACCGGTGCGCCCGGCGCGCCGATCCCGGAGACGTTGCGTGCCAATCGGTAGCTTTCCGGCGAACGCCGATTACACGGCGCTGCTGCCGTTCACGGTCGTCGCGCTCGCGCCGCTGGTGATCCTGTTCATCGACCTGTTCTACCGCGAGAGCGGTCCGTGGCGCCGCGTCGTCGCGGCCGGCGTCGCGATCGTGTGGCTGGTCGTCGCCGGCGTGCTGCAAGCGCTGCAGTACCCGCACGACTACGCCGCGTTCGGCGGCGCGTTCGTGCAGGGCGGGTTCTCGATCGTGTTCAGCGAGATCGTGATCGTCGCGACGATCGCGACGCTGCTGCTCTCGGTCGGCGTCGGCCGCGACGACCAAGTCGCGGGCACCACGTCGCTGCTCCTGTGGAGCGCGAGCGGCGCGATGCTGATGGCGGGCGCGTCGAACCTGATGATGGTGTTCCTCGGGCTCGAGCTGCTGTCGCTGGGGCTGTACTGCCTGTGCGCGATCTCCGCGCGCACCACCGCGCGCGAGTCGGCGCTCAAGTACCTGATCCTCTCCTCGATGGCGTCCGGGTTCTTGCTGTACGGCTCCGCGCTGATGTTCGGGGCGACGGGCTCCGTGGCGTTCTCCGCGCTTGCGACCGCCGCGGTCACGCCGCTGCTCGCGCTCGGCGCGGGCTTGTTCCTGGTGGGGCTCGCGTTCAAGCTGAGCCTCGTGCCGTTCCACGAGTGGACGCCGGACGTGTATCAAGGGGCGCCGCTGCCCGTCACGGCGTTCATGTCGGTCGCGACCAAAGCCGGTACGCTCGCGGTGCTGGCGCGCTTCGCGTACGCTGCGCTGCCGTCCGAGAACGCCGCGAAAGTGCTCGCCCCGCTGTGGGTGCTCGCCGCGCTGTCGATGATCGTCGGCAACCTCGGCGCGCTCGCGCAAACGGACATGAAGCGGCTGCTGGCATACTCCGGCATCGCGCAGGTGGGCTACATCGTCGCCGCGTTCGCCGGCACGACCGCGCTCGGCTTGCGCTACGCGCTGCTGTACCTCGCGGGCTACACCTTCATGAACCTGGGCGCGTTCGCGGTCGTGGCGCTGATGTCGCGCGACGGCGACGCGGTCGTCGCGCTGCCGCGCTTCGCCGGCCTCGCGCACCGCCGTCCGTGGCTCGCGGCCGCGATGACGTTCTTTCTGATCGGGCTCGCGGGCTTGCCGCCCACGATCGGCTTCACCGGCAAGATCCTCATCCTCGCGGCGAACGTCGGCGCGGGCTACGCGTGGCTCGCGGGAATTCTCATCCTCAGCACGGCGATCTCGGCGTACGTCTATTTCAAGATCGTCCGCGTGATGTTCGCGCAGGTCGATCCGAAGCACGTGCGCGACGAGCGCTCGACCAACATGCTGCCGTGGGTGGCGGTCGCGGTGTGCGCGGTCGCGACGTTCGCGCTGGGGATCGTCCCGCTCACGCCGTCCAACGTCTTGCCGCTGGTGAAATGACGATCCGCGAAGCGGGCCCCGATGATGAAGCTTTCATCGTCGGGCTCGTGCCGCGTTTCGTGGAGCACGGTGCCGCGGACGGCCACCCGCCCGATGAAGTGATCGAAGGAACGGCACGCGTGCTGCGCGAGGCGTTGCGCGCGCCGCAACGCGGCGAGCTGGTGCTGATCGCGCAAGACGACGGCGGCGAACCGGCCGGCTTCGTGTATGCGGTCACGGAGCGTGACTTCTTCACGGGCGAAGAGTACGCGCACGTCTCGGAGATCGCGGTCGCGCGCAGCGGCGCCGGCGTCGGCGCCGAGCTGATGGACGCGGTGGAGCGCTGGTCGCGCGAGCGCGGCCACCGCATGATCAGCCTCAACGTCGTGGACGAGAACGCACCGGCGCAGCGCTTCTACGAGCGCCGCGGTTTCGCGATCGGGCACCGCCACTACGTGAAGCGCCTCACCTCCGTCTAGGCGCCGGCGCTTCGGCGACGCACCTACGCCCGTTCGGGTGTATCGCCCCAATGCCGGACGCGGGAAGATGTCTCCAGCTTTGTCCCCACGCTTGTGGAGGGGAGTTTCACGCATGAGACGGTCTCATTTCATTGCGGGCGCGGCCGCGCTCGGCGTCGGAGGGTGCACGTCGGGTTCCGGCACCACCGGCACCGGCCAGCTTCCGGCCAGCGGAATCGGCCCGGGCCACGTGCCCGATCTGCGCTGGCACTTCGCCCCGGTGCCGCTCACCGGCAACGGCTACGATCCGGCGGGCGACGCGGCGGCGCTGATCCTGCCGGCGTCGCCGTCCCCCGCGGCGAATCCGATTCCGGGCGTGCAAGTTCTCGGCTCGTACGCGGCCGACGAGCGGTACGTGCTGCGCGTTCCGGACGCGTGGAACGGCAAGCTCGTGGTGATCGGAACGCCGGCGTTCCGCAGCGAGTTCGCGAACGACGGGATCTGGCAAGACTATCTGCTGTCGCTCGGTTACGCGACGGCGTGCAGCAACAAGGGCATTCCGTTCAACGCGATCGCGGAACAGTGGCCCGCGAGCCCCAACCCCAACGTCAACTTCCCGATCTGCTACGACATCGCGAGCCTCGAAACGCTGAAGTTCTCGTACCGGCTCGGCGCGATCTATCCGTCGAAGAAGCCGATCGCGGGCTGGAACGACGATTTCTACCAGCTCACGCTGACGGCGAAGAACTATCTGACGCAGTTCTATCACGCGCCCACGCGCACGTACGCAGTCGGCACGTCGAACGGCGGCGCGCAAGTGCGCTCGCTGATCGAGCAGCATCCGGACGTGGTGGACGGCGGGGCGGAAGTCGAAGGCGTCTACTGGTCGCCGCAACTGAGCATCCTGGATTACATGCCCAAGTTCCTCAAGTGGATGCCGCAGTACGTCGCGAGCGGGTTCACCGATCCGGTCGCCGCCGCGGCGATCGTCGCGGCCGGTTATCCCGCGGACGTGAAGGGAACCGGCGGCGCGGCGCACCCGTCGCTGTGGTTCGAGTACTACGCGGGACAGGTGTCGTTCTACACGGACTTGACCGTGTTCGCGTACGCGCTGCTGATCGATCCCGCCGCGACGTCGACGCTCCCTGCGTCGGCCACGTTCACGCCCAATCCGGTGAACCCGGCGCGGCTGCCCGGAACGCCGTCGGCCGGCGTCAGCGGGCTGGCGGATCCCGTCGCGCGCCAGAACTACGTTCCGTCGGCGAGCGGGCGCGCGGCGATCAACGCGTTCCGGCACACCGGGAACATCGGCAAGCCGCTGGTGTCGGTCGCCGGAAACGCGGACATGTTCGTGACCGCCGCCAACAACGCGACGCCGTATCTCGCCGCGGTCAACGCGGCCGGAAAAGGCTCGATGTATTGGCAGTACATCGTCAAGGGCGGCACGCACGTCGACACGTTCGCCGACCCGACGTGGGGCTACGGGCTGCAGCCGCAGCTCGCGTTCGGCTGGGCGGCGTTCAACGAGGTGGTCGCGATCGTGGAAGGCGGCGCGCATCCGGCGGGCGCCGGCACGCAGCAGACGGTGCAGAACCCCACCGACATCCACGCGAAGGCGCACGCCGCACGCTGAGCGCGCGCGAGCCGGTCGCGAATCCGACCGCACGCGGATGCGGTCTAGCGGTACATGCGCCTTCGTCCTGGTCTCGGCGTCCTGCTCGCCGCGTGCGTCGCACTGTCCGTAGGCTACGGCGTGCGGCAGTGTCTCGGGCTGTTCATCGGACCGCTCGAAGGCGCGCGCGGCTGGTCGGCTGGCGTCTTCGCGCTCGCGTTCGCGCTGCAGAACCTTGTGTGGGGCATCGCGCAGCCGTTCGCCGGCGCCGTCGCCGACCGGTTCGGGGCGCGCGCGACCGTCGCGTCGGGCGGCGTGCTGTTCACCCTCGGTCTCGGGCTGATGGCGACCACGCACAACCCCGTCGTGTTCTCGTGGGGCGGCGGCGTTCTGCTCGGGCTCGCGCTGGCCGCGGTGTCGTTCGGCGTGCTGATCGGGCCCGTCGCCGCGCTGGTTCCGCCGGAACGCCGCAGCGTCGCGTTCGGCCTGCTCGGTGCGGGCGGATCGCTGGGCCAGCTTTTCTATCCGCCGTTCGCGCAGATCGCGATCGGCGGCGCCGGCTGGTTCCCGACGTTCGTCGCGCTGGCCGCGATCGGCATCGGCATCATTCCGCTCGCGCTGATCTTGCGCGAGCCCAAGCGCGCCGTGCTCAACGCGCAGTCGCTTTCGCTCGGCGCCGCGCTGCGCGAGGCGTTCACGGTGCCGAGCTACGGCTTCTTGAGCGCCGGCTTCTTCGTGTGCGGCTTTCACATTGCGTTCTTCCAGACGCACTTGCCGGCGATCGTCGCGAAAGCCGGGCTGTCGCCGGCGATCGGCGCGGCGGCGCTCGCGATCGTCGGCGCGTTCAACGTGATCGGGAGTTACACCAGCGGCCGTCTCGCGGACATGTTCCCGAAGCGCTACGTCCTGTCCGGAATCTACGGGCTGCGGTTCGTCGCGATCTTGCTGTTCGTGCTCGTTCCGATCAGCGCGTTCTCCGTGATCGCGTTCTCGTCGGCGATGGGGCTGCTGTGGCTGTCGACGGTCGCGCCGACCAGCGGCGTGATCGCAGAGAAGTTCGGAATGCAGTGGGTGTCGACGCTGTTCGGCGTCGCGTTTCTCGTGCACCAGATCGGCGCGTTCTTCGGTGCGTGGCTCGGCGGCGTGATCGTCGACCGCACCGGCAGCTACAACCTGATGTGGGTGGTGTCGCTCGGCGTCGCCGCCTTCGGTTTTCTCATCCAGTTCCCGATCGACGAACGCCCGCTGGCGCGCACCGCGGCCGC
The DNA here is from genome assembly GCA_034666325.1 of Vulcanimicrobiota bacterium. Lineage (GTDB taxonomy): Bacteria > Vulcanimicrobiota > Vulcanimicrobiia > Vulcanimicrobiales > Vulcanimicrobiaceae > Vulcanimicrobium. The sequence goes on along the minus strand of JAXDMB010000313.1, from coordinate 939 downwards.
ACCGAGCCCGTCGTCCGCATAGCGCACCGTCAGAACGGCGCGCTATGCTTCAGAACAGTGAGCGAATCAGCCCGCCGTCGACCGCGATCGTCTGGCCGGTGATGTACGACGCGCCCTCGCCGCACAGGAACGCGACGGCCGCCGCGAGCTCCTCCGGCGTGCCGACCCGCTTCATCGGGACCTCACGGCGCGCGGCTTCCTCGATCGCCGCTTCGTCGGGATAGGTCGAGCGCAAGCGGTCGGTGAGAATGCGGCCGGTCGCGATCGTGTTCACCGTGATGCCGAGCGGCGCGACCTCGCCCGCGAGCGTCTTGAGCGCCGCGGTGAGCGCGCCCCGAAACGCGTTCGACAGCGCGATCGTCGGAATCGGCTGCTTCACCGCCGTCGAGGTGAGCGCGACGATTCGGCCCCAGCCGCGCTGCGTCATCGACGGCAGCACGCCGTTGACGAGCTGCAGCATCGCGCGCAGCGTCGTGCGGTACGCGGCGTCCCAGTCCGCCAGCTCCATGTCGCGATAGACGCCGGGGCGCGGCCCGCCGCCGTTCGCCACCAGGATGTCGACCGCGCCGAAGCGCGCGTGTACCGCGCTCAGCAAAGCGGCCACCGATGACTCGTGCGCGAGATCGACGGCGAACGCGGCTGCTTCCGGCGCGCCGGCCGCCTGCGCGTCCGCGACCACGGCGTCGAGCAGCGCGGTGCGCCGCGCGGCGACCGCCACGCGCGCGCCTTCCGCGGCCAGCGCGAGCGCGCTCGCCGCGCCGATTCCGGCGCTCGCGCCCGTGACGAGTGCCACGCGGCCGCGTATCTTGAGATCCATGTGGCCGCTGTTCGCGGCCGGAGTGTGATCTCCAACGCCCCGTTCTGGTGATTTCGCGCGGCCGCCCCGCCGATAGGAAGAGAGCAGGCGGCAGGTCCGAGCGTGTAACGCCCGGGCACGGA
>JAXDMB010000312.1:0-6694 GCA_034666325.1 Vulcanimicrobiota bacterium | reverse complement strand
CCGATCGCGGCCTAGACACCGCAGAGCCGGCGCCACAGGGCGATCACGCGACGCACCTCTAGCCGCGTCTCCGCGTAGGGCGGCACGCCGCCGTAGCGGTCGACGGCGCCGGCGCCGGCGTTGTACGCCGCGATCGCGCGCTCGTACCGGTCTTGCGCCGGGAAGCGGGCGTAGCGGTTCAGCAAGCCCGCGAGATGGACCACGGTGCCGTGCAAGTTCGCCGCCGGATCGTCGGGATCGACGCCGAGCCCGGCCGCGGTCGCCGGCATGAGCTGTCCGAGCCCGCGCGCGCCGGCCGGCGACACAGCGGCCGGCTCCCAGGACGACTCGACCGCAACGAGCGCAACGACCAGCCGCGCATCGACACGCGCGGCATCGGCCTCGGCAACGACCCGCGCCGCGAGCGCCGTCGCGCGACTGTCATCGAGCGCGGGATGAAACGCGCGCAGCGCGGCGGCATACGCAACGACGATCGGCGTGGCGAGCGAGAGCAGCACAACGATACCGGTGCCCTGCGGCGACCCGTTTGAGTGAATGCGGCGCCGAGACTTGCCCGCTGCGAGTCGCGGTGCTCCGTCAGCGCAGCCGAATCATTGCGCGCCGGTTATCGTCTTGCGCGTGAGAGCAGCAGGGGCGGGATCAGCACCAGTGCGGCGTACGTCAGGATCAGCAAGATGCCGATCGGGGTCGGGCCGATATGTGCGAAGACCGATCCCACTCCCGCGCCGACGCTGCCCGTTATCGCGGCAGCTTGCGTCATGCCGACGCGCTCGGTCCAGCGGCCGTCCGGCCGAATGATTCCGCTGACGCCCGTTTGCGCCGCGCGCAAGACCCACGCGCCGTTCTCGATCGCGCGCATGCGGGCGATCTCCGCGTGCTGGAACGGTCCGGACGTCTCGCCGAACCATGCGTCGTCGGTCGCTATCAATAAAACCTGCGCGCCGCGGCGCACTTGCGCGTACGTCCGGTCGGCGAACGCGGACTCCCAGCAGATCAGCGGCGCGAAGCGCAAGCTCCCGATGCTCCATACCGCGTCGTCCGTGCCGCTTTCGAAGCGTCCCACCAGATTCGCGCCCGGCAACGCACTGAGCACGTTGCGCGCGGGAAGCTTCTCCACGAACGGCACCAATTGCCGCTTGTCGTAAATGTTTCGCACGGTACCGTCCGGCGCGAACACGTACAGCGAGTTGTAATCGTGCCCGTTGCGCGACGTGAGCGTGCCGATGATGAGCGTCGTGCGCAGGCTCGCGGCCAAACGCGACAAGCGCGTCAGCGTCGCGGGATCGGCATCGAGGTACGTCGTGACGGACGTTTCCGGCCAGAGGATCAGCTGCGGATGCCGCTGTGCCGCGCGCGTGCTCAGCGCGGTGTAACGCGCGAGCGCTTCTTGGAAGACCGTCGCGTTCCACTTGACCGACTGCGCGATGTTGCCTTGAATAGCCGCGACGCTTACGGTGGGGCGGTCCACGTGTCGTGCCGGCCAAAGCGCCCAGCAAACGATCCACGCGACGAGCAGCGTGATCGCCGGCGCGACCAGCATGCGCGCGCGGCGCTGCACGAGCGCGGTTGCGGCGACGGCTCCCACGAGCGCCGCGACGAACGTCACGCCGACGGTGCCGATGTACGCGCCGAACAGGCCGAGCGGCGTGTCGACCTGCGTGTAGCCGATCTGCGCGAGCGGCACGCCGGTGAAACCGATCGACCGCAGCCATTCGACCGCCGCGAACGCCGCCGCGGCCGCGACCGCCGCGGTCGCCGGAGCCGCGCGCCGGAATGCGAACGCGGCCGCCAGCGCGGCGACACCGAACCCGAGCGCTTCGATCGCGGCGGGCAGGAGCACGAGCGCGAACGAGAAGCGTCCGACCATCGAGCCGACCGTGTAGCTGAACCACGAGAACGAGATCAGGTAGAACGCCGTCCCCGCGAGCCAGCCGGACAGGAACGCGTCTCTGAGCGAGAGCCGCTGCCAGGCCCAGAACAGCGCGGCGAAGCCGACCGGCGCGAGCCACGGCTGATCGACCTTCGGAAAGGCAAGGGCCAGCGCGACGCCGCCCGCAACGGCGACCGCGAACCGGGCGATCGTGCCGCCTCTCGTCACCGTCGTCTCTTCGGCATAGAAAAGGCGGAGCACCGCTGCGCGGTGCCCGCCCGTCCCGAGCTCGGTTGTGCGCCTAAAGGTTGAAGTTGGAGCGGAGCTCGTTGATCCGCTGCTCGAGGACGCCGCGCACTTGGCGGTGGAGGCGTTCCTTCTGCTCGTCCGGGAGGCGCTGGTAGACCAGGTAGCCGGCGGCCGAGATGATTCCGCCGAGGACGCCCACGAGGACGGTGCGGCCCGCGTCGCTGTCCGCGCCGTTCGTCTTGCCCGCATCGCTCTGGATCTCGCCGTTCAGGGGTTTGGTCGGGTCGCTATGCATCGTGCATTTCCTTTCGACGCCGGTGTACCCCGATTCTCCCCTGGCCGTTACTCGCCCGCGAAATCATCGCGCCGCTCCGGCTCGCGGACGTAGCGGATCGCGCCCCGGTACTGCTTTGCGATCTGCTCGATCGCGAGCTCCGCGGTCGCCACGATCGCGTGGACGTCCGCACGGTCGCGCGCATCCTCCGGCCACCGCATCAGCAGGTCGCCGCTGCGCCGGTGCCCGGTCACCTTCACGCGGGCCACGTCCGTGAGGCCGGCCCACGCCGCCTGAAGAAGCGCCGACACGGCCGCGCACGCGATGTCCTCGCCCGGCTCGCCCTGCCCGGCGTGGCCGGTGGAAAAAACAGAAGACAGCCGGTCGCGGCTGTCTCTGCGGAATCGAACCTCGAGCATCCTTCGACAGGCTCAGGATGACATGGCGGTTAGGCCAGGGAGATCTTGTCGATCCGGACTTCGGCGAACCGCTGGCGGTGGCCGTTGAGCTTGCGGACGCGCTTCTTCGACTTATAGCGGAACACCAGGATCTTCTTGTCTTTGGCTTGGCGAAGCACCGTGCCGGACACCGTCGCGCCGCTGAGCACGGGGGTTCCGATCGAGACGTCGTCGCCGTCGGCGGCCAGGACGATTCGGTCGAAGGTGACGGACGTGCCGACTTCGGTCTCGATGAGATCGGTGCGGATGACGTCGCCTTCGGACACGCGGAATTGCTTGCCGCCGGTCTCAACGATCGCGTACATAACCTGGGAACTTTATCATGCGCCCGGGTGGATCGTCAACGCGGTTCGTCGTGTCTCATGCGGTGTAAGCCCGTTCCCCCGCGTCCCCGAGGGTGCCCATCGTGCGAACCACCGAACGGCCGGCTGTTCCGGCGCGCTCCTCCGTCCCCCTGACGCTGCGGCTCAACGGCCGCGAGGCGGTGTTCGACGTCGAGCCCGAGGTGACGCTACTCGACCTGCTGCGCGAGCGCGCCGGCCTGACCGGGACGAAGAAGGGCTGCGACCGCGGCCAGTGCGGCGCGTGCACGGTGCTCGTGAACGGCCGCCGGACGCTCTCTTGCCTTGCGCTTGCGCTGCCGCACGCGGGCGACGAGGTCACGACGATCGAGGGCCTCGCAAACGGTGAGAAGCTGCACCCGGTGCAGGCCGCGTTCGTGGAGCACGACGCGTTCCAGTGCGGCTTCTGCACGTCGGGACAGATCTTGTCGGCCGTCGCGATCATCGCGGAGGGCCGCGCGGACAGCGATGCCGAGATTCGCGAGGCGATGAGCGGCAATCTGTGCCGCTGCGGCGCGTACCCGAACATCGTCGCCGCGGTCGCGGCAGCGCGCGACGGGATGGCCGGCGGACGCGGCGCGGTGAAAGCTGCCCAGGGGGCTCGCTGATGCGCGCGTTCGAGTATTTCGTGGCGGATTCGCCCGCGTCCGCACGCGCGCTTGCAGGTGAGGTCGACGGGGCGCGCTTCTACGCCGGCGGGACGACGCTCGTCGATCTGATGAAGGCCGACGTCGAGCGGCCGGCGCGCGTGATCGACATCTCGCGCTTGCCGCTCAACGCGATCGAGGTGCGCGGTGACGTCGTGCGCATCGGTGCGCTCGCGCGCAACAGCGACGTCGCGTACGACGCGACCGTCGCGACGGCGTTTCCGGCTGTTGCGAAGGCGTTGCTGAGCGGCGCCTCGGGGCAGATTCGCAACGCGGCAACGATCGGCGGCAACCTGCTGCAGCGCACGCGCTGCACGTACTTTCGCGAGACGCGCTGGCGGTGCAACAAGCGCGAGCCGGGCAGCGGCTGCGACGCGCTCGACGGGTTCAACCGCGGCCACGCGGTTCTGGGCACCAGCGATGCGTGCATCGCGACGTTTCCGGGCGATCTGCCGGTGGCGCTCGCCGCGCTGGACGCGCGGATCGTGATCGAAGGCGCTGCCGGTGAGCGCACGATCGCGCTCGACGAGCTCTATCTGCTGCCCGGCGACACGCCGCAGCACGAGACGTCGCTCGCGCCCGGCGAGCTGATCACCGCCGTCGAGCTGCGCAGGGATCCTCTGTATTCGCGCTCGGGTTATCTCAAAGTGCGCGACCGCGCGTCGTACGAGTTCGCGCTGGCGTCCGTCGCGTGCGCGGTGGAGCTCGACGCCGGCCGCATCGTGCGTGCGCGCATCGCGCTCGGCGGCGTCGCGACGGTGCCGTGGCGCGCGCGTGATGCCGAGGAAACGTTGGCGGGCGGAGCACCTGGTGACGCGGCGTTCCGGCGCGCAGCGGAAGTCGCGCTCGCCGGCGCGCGTGCGCGCGAGCACAACGGTTACAAGATCGAGCTCGCGAAGCGGGCGGTCGTGCGCGCGCTGCGCACGGTATGTGGAGGTGCGGCATGAGCACGACGATCGAACGGCCGGCCGCGGCTATCACGCAGGTCGGGCTTCCGCTCGACCGGGTCGACGGCCGCGTGAAAGTGACGGGCGCCGCGCGTTACGCGGCGGACGCGCCGGTGGAAGTGCCGCTGCACGCCGTGCTCGTGCAGTCGACGATCGCGCGCGGACGCATCACGGAGATCGATGCAAGCGCGACGCGCGCCGTGCCGGGCGTGGTCGAGGTGCTCACGTACCACAATGCGCCGCGCGTCCCGGCGCTGCCGTTCGATTTCACCGTGCCGGTTCAGGAGGAGCTCGCGCCGCTGCAAACGTCGGAGGTGCATTACGACGGGCAGCACGTCGCGGCGGTGATCGCGAAGTCGTTCGAGGCGGCGCGCGAAGGCGCGGCGCTGTTGCGCATCGCGTACGAGCGATACGCCGCCGAAGTGACGATCGAAAGGGCGCATCAGGTGGACGTTCCGGAGCAGTGGTTCGGCGACGACGCGCAGACGCGGCGCGGCGAACCGGAAGCTGCGTACGCCGCGAGCGCGGTGCGCCTCGACGCCACGTACGTCACGCCGGCGGAGAACCACAACCCGCTCGAGCCGTCCGTGACGGTAGCCGAGTGGCGCGACGGCGAGCTGGTGGTGCACGACTCGACGCAGTGGGTGCGCGGCACGCGCGCGGCGCTCGCGAAGCACTTCGACATGGACGACGAGCGCGTGCGCGTGATCGCGCCGTTTCTGGGCGGCGGCTTCGGCTGCAAGGGCTTCGTGTGGCCGCATACCGTCATTGCCGCAATGGCTGCGAAGATCACCAACCGGCCGGTGAAGCTCGTCCTGACGCGCGAGCAGATGTTCACGTCCTGCGGCCGCCGCAGCCAAACGCACCAGCGTTTGCGCCTGGGCGCATCGCGCGACGGGCGGCTGGCGTCGGTGCTGCACGATGTCTTGAGCGAGTCGTCGCGCGTCGGCACGTTCGTGGAGACGGCCGGCGGCGTCACGACGATGCTGTACGACGTTCCGAACGTCGCGGTGACGCACCGCGTGGCCCGGCTCGACGTTCCGACGCCGACCGCGATGCGCGCGCCCGGTGAAGCGCCGGGCTCGTTCGCCCTGGGAAGCGCGCTCGACGAGCTCGCATATGAGTGCGGGCTCGACCCGCTCGACGTGCTGCGCCGCAATCACGCCGCCGTCGATCCGTCGAGCGGTTTGCCGTTCTCGTCGAAGCATCTGCTCGCGTGCTACGAGCGCGGTGCGGACGCGTTCGGTTGGAGCGCGCGAACGCACGCGCCGCGCTCGATGCGCGACGGTGACGAGCTGATCGGCTGGGGCGTCGCGACGGCGACGTATCCGGCGATGCGCTCGCCGGCCGAAGCGCGCGTGACGCTCGGTGCGGACGGCACGATCGACGTCGCGAGCGCGACGCACGACCTGGGCACCGGGATGTACACCATTCTCGCGCAGATCGCGGCGGACGCGCTCGGCGCTGACCCGGGCGCGATCCGCGTGCGCATCGGCGATTCGTCGTTCCCGAACGCTCCGGTCGCCGGCGGTTCGATGAGCTCGGCGAGCGTCGGGCCCGCCGTGCAGGACGCCGCGCGGCGCGCGCGTCTCGAAGCGGTCAGCATCGCAACGAGCGTCGCGGCGTCCCCGCTGCACGGCTTGCGCGAAGACGACATCGACGCGCGCGACGGCGTGCTGCGCGCGAAGAACGACCCATCGCGCGCGATCGCGTATGCGGACGTCGTGCGGCTCGGCGGAACCGGCGCCATCGAGGCGCTCGGCAGCGCGGCGCCCGGTGACGAGAGCGAGAAGTACGCGTTCCATTCGTTCGGCGCGCAGTTCGTCGAGGTTCGGTACGACGAGGAGCTGGCGCGGCTGCGCGTGTCCCGCGCGCTCGGCGTGTTCGACTGCGGCCGCATCCTCAACC
>JAXDMB010000311.1:0-4260 GCA_034666325.1 Vulcanimicrobiota bacterium | reverse complement strand
CCTTCCGAATGCGCCTTGGTGAGCGTGTCGCCGAGCGTCGCCCCGAGCGGGCGCGTGAGGACGTATGCGGCCCAGAAGAGCAGGAAGCCCGGAATGGACGTGAAGTACCGTGCCGCCGCGACGACCGCGATGAGCCCGGCGAAGACGAGCGCGCTGCGCTCGAAGCCCAGCCCGCTGGTGGTCGCGAGGAAATCGCCGAGCGCGGTGCCCAGCGTGTTCGACACCACGATGGTGAGCCAGTAGAAGATCTCGTTCGCGCGCGTCGTGACGCGGTCGACGGCGATCGAACCCGTCGTGAACCGCCACGCGATCAGCACGGCGACGACGCCGGAGAACAAGATGATCGACGACTTCACGTAGCCGAGGCCGAGCGTGCGGTCGAGATAGTCGGACGTCGTGGTGCCGATGGTCGTCGTCGCGACGACGGCCGCCCAGTAGTACAGCGCGTGAAAGCGGCGCGCGGTGATCTGCGCGGTGAGCGTGAGCCCGAGAAACACGAGGAAGATCAGCGAGCTGACGGCATAGCCGAGCTTCATCGTCATCGACAGCGCGTCGCCGCCGGTCTCGCCGACTGTCGTCGCGCAGATCTTCACGATCCAGAACGCAAGCGTCACCTGCGGCACCTTGCTCAGGACATCATGCGCGTCGAGCTGCCGGACGCGTTCGTTCAATCGCTCTGCTATGGATGACACCGCGCCAGAATACCCAGCGTTTCTGGGAGCAGCACGCACGAGAACCGCCTGCGCGAAATTCTCATGTGAGCGTCAGGTTCCGCGGGGCACGAGCGGGCCGCTCGCCGGGCCGGTATACGGGACTGTCCGCCGCGCGCGCGTACATAACGTCATGCACTCGCTCAGCGCCGAGACGCCGGCGGCGCCACGCCTCCCACGCGCGCGGCGCTTCGAACTCGCGCCGTTCCTCGCGGGCGCCGTCGTGCTCGCCGTCGCGATGGGAATCGGGCGCTTCGCGTATACGCCGCTGATCGTCGTCATGCGCGCCGACGCCGGCTTGAGCGTTGCGTTCGCCGGGATTCTCGCGTCCGTCAACCTCGCGGGGTACCTCGCCGGTGCGCTGCTCGCGATGCATCCAACGTCCGGGCGCTATCGCGTCGCGCTGGTTCGCGGCGGCTCGGTGTTCGTGGTGGTGCTGACGGCGTCGATGGCGCTGCCGTCGCCGGTGTGGCTGTGCGCGCGGTTCTTCACCGGCGTCGCGAGCGGGCTCGTGTTCGTGCTCGTCGTGAGCTTGCTGCTGGATGAGTCCGCGAAACTTCGATCGCGGTACGGTATTCCCGTGCTCTTCAGCGGGGTCGGCTGCGGGATCGCGTTCGCGGGTGCCGGCGTGCCGCTGCTCGCCGCGCACGGCGGCTCGCGCGTCGTTTGGCTCGGACTCGCCGCGTTCTCCGCACTGGCCCTCGCCGGCACGTTGCCGCTGCTGAGAACCAGCGACGCTCCGAGCGATGAAGCGCCCGTCACTGCCGCGCGCGACGATGCGAGCGCGTTCGCGTGGCTTTGCGTGCTGTACGGCATCGAAGGCGCCGCGTACATCATCCCGGCGACATTTCTCGTCGCGATGATCGCGGAGACGAGCAGCATCGCTCGCTATGCCGCGGCCGCGTGGGTGCTGGTCGGCCTCGTCGCGGCGCCGTCCGTGCTGGTGTGGCGCATGCTGGCCGATCGTATCGGGCTTGCGCCGGCTTTTCTGTGGGCGTGTTTCGCGCAAGTCGTCGCGCTCGTCGCGCCGCTGGTGATCCCCGCACCGCTGGGAGTTGCCATTCTCGCTGCCGGCTTGGGCGGAACGTTTATCGCGATTGCCGCGCTCGGGACCGCCTTCGGCCGGCATCTGCGCCCCGCCAACAGCAACGGCGCGATCGGATTACTCACCGTGCTCTACGGCGCGGGACAGATCGTGGGTCCGTTGGCCGCGACGCAGGTCGCGCTGCGAAGCGGTTCGTACCGCACCGCGCTTCCGCTCGCGGCCGTACCGCTGCTGCTGGCGACCGTCGCCTTCGCGATCCGGCTGCGCGGCCGCCGCCGCGGTGCTACGGGTTGATGAGCGTCCCGGTCCAGAAGCCGACCGCTTGAGTCTGACCGTCGTATCCCCACGCCGTCTTCAAGCCGGTTGCGGCATCGTTGAAGTTCATGTTCCCCCAGCCGGATAGCGTCTGCTCGTTGCTGCTCTCGCCCTGGCGCTGCACCCACTTGTACGCGACCGAGGCGTTGCCCGTGAACCGTCCGGTGAGGTGGCCCGCCACTCCGTTTGCGCCGACGTACACGCCTTCGATCGTGTTGTCACCGGTCTGGATGATCGTGACGATCATGTGTATCCCGGTCCGGGTCACGATGCGGAACGTGCCGCTCACGTTGTCCGCGCGTGCCGGAAGCGCGAGCGCGAGGACCATCGCGATCACGGCCGAGGCGCCCATCAGATTCCGAAGGATGTTGCGCATTGTCATCACGTACAAACGTATGCCGGCCACCGCTCGCATCCCTCCACATGCGGCCTGCACGCCCGGGATGCGACCTCGTTCCGCCGCGCGGAGGTAACCGCGATGATGATGATGGTCCAGCTCGCAGTCATGTTCGCATTGAGCAGTGCCGCTCCGGCATGGACGGGCGCATCACCGCCGGTCACGTGGGTTTCCCTCAGGGTGGTGCAGGTGCGCCGGCGGGACCTGTCCGGCGTAGCCGAGCGCCGTCACGCAAGATCGCGCACGGTTGTGCGCATTCGCACGACGAGCGCGACGTCCGTGTGGGAAGGCGACGTCACGCACGGCGTGGGGCGAATCAAACCGGGCGACGCCGTGCTCGCGCGCGGAACGTGGCTATCCTCCGGCGATTTCGCGGCGTCCTATCTGGTCGTCGATCTGGTGAACGAGTACGGCCTCGTCGGACCGGTGAATCGCGGAACGGTTCGCCTGAAGCTGGTCGATCGGAACTCGCTGACACCGGTCGTTCCAACGCGGTACGACGCGGTGTCGCTGAGCGCACGCACGATGCTCGACGGCAAGCCGCAACGAAACATCGACGAACGCATGCGCGCCGGTTCGCTGATCCAGGTGATCGGCGTCAGGACGAGCGCGACTGCCGTGCGCGCGGTGAACGTGCTGCGACTCACGGGCGTGAGCCGGCACGTCCTTCCGCGGTCAGCGCGGCGTTAGCCGCCGTCGCCGCTGCGAACGGCGTAGAGCGCCTCGAGGCCTTCGAGCGGGTTCTGGTCCGCGACGACGGCGAACGTGCCGGGGATGCGCACGCCGCGCGGCGTCGTGCTGTTCGAGCGCACGGAGACGGCGTTCACACCGGGTGCGGTGAGGGCAGGTGCGCTGACGACGGTTGCGGCGGGCGCGGAAACGGCGTTCGCGGCGGACGGGGTGCTCGCGGTAACGGCTTGCGCGTTCAGCGCGGCGACGGCGGCGAGTGTGGTGATGGTTGCGGTGAACATGCGCACATCGTACGCGCGGCGCGCAACGCGACGAAGACAGTCTCAGTGTGCATTAGCAGCCCGCTCCATGAGCGCGGCGATGCGGCGCGTGCTCACGTCGTCCACGGCCGGCGACATCACGAGCATGTGCTCCGCGGAATCCGGCAACGGGAGAACGACCCATGTCAGCGTGATCACGTCCGAGCCGGGCGGGCGCACCTGCACGATGTGACCGAACGGGCTCCCGAGATCCCCGGCGTCCCAGAGCCTCGCGAAGTGCTCGCTGTGCGCCCGAACGTCCGCGATCAGTGATTCGAACACCGGATCGCCCGCCTTCAGGCGATAACTCAAACGCGCTGCCGCAACGAACCGCGCCGCTACGGCGTCCCAGTCGGCAAACAGCACCGGGCTCTCGTCCGACAAAAACAGCAGCCGCGCGAGGTTGTCGCCGGCGTTCATCTGCAGCACGACGCGCGCGACGTCGTTCACCGCGAGGATGTTGAAGTAGCGGTCCATCACGTGCGCGGGACCGCCCGTGAACGCGCGCAGCGCGTGCTCCACGGCGCCCATGGCAATCGTTTCCGCAATGACAGGCGCCATCGCGGACGTCGTTGCCCCGCTCAGGTGCAGCAGATATGCCATCTCCGCGTCGTCGAGCCGAAGGACGCGGCCGATCGTCTCGACGGTGCGCACGGAGACGTGCGGCGCACGCCCCAGCTCGAACTGACCGTACCAGCCCACGCTGATCTCCGCGAGCTCCGCGACGTCCTCGCGGCGTAAGCCCGGCGCGCGGCGATGATCATCGGCGGGGAGCCCGACGTCGGCGGGTGAAAGGCGCGCCCG
>JAXDMB010000310.1:0-6894 GCA_034666325.1 Vulcanimicrobiota bacterium | reverse complement strand
ACCCGGCGCGCCGTTCTCGATCAGCGCGATCTCGGGCGCCTCGTAGAGCGTCGGGTTCTCCGTGCCGTCTTCGAACCCGGTGAGGTCGCGGGTGTGCTTGTACGACCAGCCCGTGGTCTCGCGCGCGAGGTCCGCGTACGGCGCGAGCGCTTCGATCGTCGCTTTGCCGAGGTCGAACACGATGTCGTACGCGGCGGCGGCGTACCACACCCACAGATCGGCTTGCGTCGCGGGCATCGTGAAGCCGTCCGCGCCGCGAACGTCGGCATCGAAGCCGTGCACGTCCGCCGGCGCGTCGTCCGGCGCGACGGAGCGCCACAGCTCCGGCCGGAAGCCGACGACCAGGTTCACGCCGCCGACCGTCGTGCGCGGCGGCCGCAGATCGGCGACCGCCCGCACGAAGGGCTCCGGCGAGGCGCCCTCGCGCAGCGTGAACTCGAAGAAGCCGTGCGCGGCGTCGCCCAGGGCGAAAATCCCCGTCTGTCCCGTCACCATCGCCGATGTGACCGCGAGGCCGCTAGACGTGGTTGCAGCCGCGCATCAGCGCGATCAGGGCGAGGGTCAGCAGCGCGGAGATCAGCAGCGATCCAAGACAACCCGTGCGGTTGCTGAAGAACACGAACACATCGCGGGTTCTACCCCGCCGCGCGAAGCGCCACGCGAGACCGAGCGCAAGCCGCGCGGGAGGACGCCGCTCCGCGCGCGACGGACACGGCCCGGATGCCACGACGATCCGGCGGCAAGGTTCTGGTCGACGCGCTCGTCGCGAACGGCGTCGACACGATCTTCTGCGTTCCCGGCGAAAGCTACATCGCGGCGCTCGACGCGATGCACGACGCGCGCGGAGCGTACCGCCGCGCATCCCGGCACGGCCTCAAGGGGAGCTAGCCCGCTCCGCGTAAGCCGCAGCGTCGTGCCAAAGCGTCCCGAAGAACTTCGCAGCCACCGCTGGCTCGGCACGGCGGGGCTGCGATCGTTCGGACACCGATCGCGCCTGCTGCAGATCGGTTACGACCGCGCGGACTTCGCCGGCAAACCGGTGGTTGGCATCGTCAACACGTGGTCGGACGCGAACCCGTGCCACGTGCACCTGCGCACGCGCGCCGGCGAAGTGAAGCGCGGCGTGTGGCAAGCCGGCGGATTTCCGCTCGAGCTGCCAGCGATGAGCTTGTCGGAGAACATGATGAAACCGACGACGATGCTCTATCGCAACTTTCTCGCGATGGAGACCGAGGAGCTGATTCGCAGCCAGCCCATCGACGGCGTGGTGCTGCTCGGCGGCTGCGACAAGACGATCCCCGCGCTGCTGATGGGGGCGATCTCCGCGGGCGTTCCGGCGATCGTCGTTCCGGCGGGCCCGATGCTGCGCGGCAACTGGCGCGGGGACGTGCTCGGCTCGGGCTCGGACACGTGGAAATACTGGGACGAGAAACGCGCCGGCAACATCACCGAGGACGACTGGCACGAGATCGAAGGCGGGATCGCGCGCTCGTTCGGAACGTGCATGACCATGGGCACCGCCGCGACGATGATGTCGCTGGTCGAAGCGCTCGGATTCATGCTGTCGGGCGCGTCGTCGATTCCCGCCGCCGACTCCGCGCACGCGCGCATGGCGACCGCGTCGGGGCGCCGCATCGTGGAGATGATCTGGGAAGATCTCACGCCGGACGAGATCATCTCGAGGAAATCGCTGGACAACGCGATCGTCGCGCACGCGGGCCTGGGCGGATCGACGAACGCGGTGATCCACCTCGTCGCGATCGCCCGCCGCGCGGGCATTCCGCTCACGATCGACCGCTTCGACGAGATCGCGCGCGACGTGCCGGTGATCGCGGACATCCGCCCGTCGGGCCGCTTCCTGATGGAAGACTTCTTCTACGCGGGCGGCATGCGCGCGTTCCTCAGCGTGGTGGCGCCGCACCTCGACCTCGCGTGCCGTACGGTATCCGGCAACACGCTCGGCGAGGACATCGCGGGCGCGCGAGTATGGAAGCACGACGTGATCCACCCGCTCGTCCGGCCGGTGTCACCCGCCGGCGGCATCGTCGTCCTGCGCGGAAACATCGCACCGGACGGCGCGGTGATGAAACCATCCGCCACCGAACCGCATCTGCTGCAGCATCGCGGCCCGGTGCTCGCGTTCGAGAGCTACGACGAGATGGCAGAAGCGCTCGACCGAGACGATCTCGACGTGACGCCGGATCACATCCTGGTGCTGAAGAACGCCGGCCCGCAAGGCGGCCCCGGCATGCCGGAATGGGGCATGCTGCCGATCCCGCTGAAGCTGGTGAAAGCGGGCGTGCGCGACATGGTGCGCATCTCGGACGCGCGCATGAGCGGCACATCGTACGGCGCGTGCATCCTGCACGTCGCGCCGGAAGCGTACATCGGCGGTCCGTTCGCATTCGTGCAAACGGGCGACATCATCGAGCTGGACGTCGCCGCACGCCGCCTGCACCTCGACATCAGCGACGCCGAGTTGGCGCGCCGAAGTTCGGCATGGACACCACGCGAACCGCGAGCCGCGCGCGGCTACGGCGCGATCTTCGCCCAGCACGTAAGCCAAGCAGATCAGGGCTGCGACTTCGACGTCCTAGGCCCGGGCCCGCCGCTACTGGAGCCGGAGATTCACTAGACCTCGTCGCCTGCGACCGTTGCATTTTAGCCACCATTCGCTAGAATAGTGAGACGGTAGACCGAAGAGTTCGGTGACCAGTGCGGAGGCACTATGAGGTTCCGCCTTTCGCCTCGTTTGGCTGCAGTGAAGAACGATCTCATCAAGGCGAGGTCGCACGCCGGGCGATGGATCCGTTCGGTAGGCACTACAGCGTTCGAAGCCGTGAAAAAGGGCTGGACCCTGCTCGACGCACGATTCTCCCACGAAACCACCGGACTGCGGACTCGCTTCGGACACCGAGCTGGTTATAGCGCGTTGACGCTGGGGTTCATCGCTACGCTTCTTGCGACGACAACGATCCGCGTCGGCGAATGGGAAATCGCGGCTACGGCGTGCACTCGCGCTGCTACGGAAGCACAGATGTACGCGGTGCTCCAAAGCCAAGCAGTTCGACGCCGCCTCGTCCAGCACAAACGCGCCCGCGTGGAATACCAGACACGTATCGGTGAAGGCCATCATCTCGCCGCGCTGGCAGAGCATTTTCGGCGGGACGTCGAGGCGACAGCCGCCGCGCCATCCCTTCTGACCGTCGAAGCTCAGTTGGACTTCGCGATGGCGCGCAGCGTGGTTCCCGTCCTCGAGTTCACCGACCCAGAATCGCGCAGTTTCGCGGCGTCCGAAGAGCCGCTCGAGGCGATCCGATCGGACCTGCGCGAAACGATCTTGCGCGGTGATTGTCCGCAGCTCGCCCAGCCGACCGGAGCGCAGACGACGGAAAACTTCATTGTGGAGGTCACGCGTGATCTGGACAAAATTCGGGGGACGGCGTCCGGCGATGCGCTCATCGCACTGCTCTTAGTGCTCGCGCTGGTCTTCGTAACCATCGCGGATCTGACACGCGGAATGGCAGCCCGCTACAGTCTCGTGGGCGCGCTCATCCTGACCGGCATATCGGCCGCCGCCGCGATGCTGTGGGTCGACCGCTCGATGCGTAACGATTTCATCGCGGCATTCTTCGCGTACTCGCTGATCTTGACGGTAGCAGTACTCGCGATCTCCCGCATCTATCCAACGCCGAACGATGGTGCGCAGGATTCATGGGACGACCTATTTGCTCACGCGGTCCACCGCCCGGCCGGCACCTCCCTTCCCGAGCGGTTGAAATACGGTGCCGCGTCCTACGTCATGCTCCTCGTCACATTCGCCGCGCTGCTAAGCGCCGCCGGCGGCAGCGTCTTCAGCAGGACCAGCGGCAACTCGAACAGCGACTGGGACAGGTCACAGTCGCTGCAATTTGAACTTCTGCGCGATACGACGGCGTTCCAGGGACGGGCATACGACACGATCGATGCGATGATGCAGGCGCGGGAAGCGACGCTGGGCTCACGAGTCCTCGCGAACCTCGCGCCGGGCACCTCGATGTCGTCAGCGGCCGGAAGCGGGGTCCCGCTCTTAAACGTCGATACGATCCGGTGGCGGTCTGCTCTGGACTTGCTCCTGCCCACAACGCCGTCCGCCACTCTCAAGGATCTGCACCCGCTCACGCTCGGAGACGATCTGCGAGGCCAATATGGCCCCTACAACGACGCCCGGTTTCCCGGGCCCTACTTCATCGACAAAACCGTTTCGCTACCGGCGTTGAAGTTTGCGGCACGTGATGCCTATGACGAGCAGAGCAGCGCGTGGGATAAGCGCGCCAGCCGCCTCCTCGCCATGCTCGTTGCGTTTGCCATTGCTGCCTACCTCGCCGGCGAAGCGCTGCGGTTGCGTCGCGCGAACGTGACGTATTTGCTCAGCTCGTTCGGCATCCTCTCGCTAACGGTCGGCTTATATTTCGGCGGGTTGGCTTGGCGCGAAACGATGATGCCCCTCGATGACGTCATCCCCGTGCCGGCCGTCTGCGAAGCCGGGCCGCAGCCAATTGCCCGATACGGCGCTGCCGCAGTCTGCTTTGCGAACGCCGAGCTGAAGTCGCGCCAGCGTGACGACGAAGGCGCGATTGCATTGTACAAAGCGGCGTTCAGCGTTCGCTCCGGGTTCACAGTCGCATACTTTCGCGCCATGGTGCTCCAAATCGCGCACCCGAATGCCAATTCGCTGCACGAGACGATCGACAGCGAACTGAAGATCGTGGACGGTCTTCGGCGGCGCGGCTTGCACGAAACGGATTTAATCGACGCGAGCATCAGCTATCATCAGATCTTGCTTGCGCTCGACACCGGCGACGACGATTTGCTGCGCAGGGGAGCCGGCTACTTGCGACAAGCGACCGCGTCACAGCATAGCAACGTCGCACTCGGCTACCGCTACGGAATGTCGCTGCTAGCCCAGGGCCAGGTCGAAGCGGCACGCTCAGCGTACCGCGATGCGAGCCTACACCGCGTGCACTCGAACGACAGATCGCTCGACCAAGATTTGATCAGGCGCGATGCCGCGGACGCCATCGACGACTTGGAACTGCTGCGCGTCCGCTGCCCGATCGCGCTTCACGACGTGCACGGGGACCTGTGCGACGGGATTCTTCGTGCGATCGACGAGTTCAAGTCCGGCTTGGTCTTGCAAAGCTGGAACGAGCCCAAACCGCAGTCACAGATAGATTTAACCGGGTACATCGACGTCACCGCCACGCCGGGCGGAATCGGCTGGCGAGTGCCGTCACGACGAAGCGGTCATGCGGGCAAGGGCGTTCTGGTGATGTTCGTCTTCGGATACGACTCCAACCGAAAGACGTGGCAGGTATTGAAGGATTTGTCGCATCAGATCGATCCCGTTACGCTGTACCGGCCGGGAAACTGGATCTCAGGATACCGCTCGTTTCTGATCCGAACGCAATATACTGGTTGCCTGTCGCTCGATCAGCAATATCGCGTCGAGTTCTACATCGACGGCCGAAGCGTAAACCCGGGGTACGCGCCTCCCGTCGCGGGCGAACGGTTCCAAGCCGCTGCCTTTCGCGAGCCGGGTGCCGCCATGTGCTTTCCCGAGACCTGGCAGAGGCTGCAGGTCGATCCCGGGATGCTGCAAGGCGGATACCACGCTCCCGATGACAGGCGAGGCGTGATGGTGCACGCCTTCTTCGACGGCCGGCCACCACCGCCAAAGGGTCCGCCGGTTCGTTCGGAGACGATTCGCGTTGCGGTGAACCGCACGCTTCGCACGCTTCGGATGCCGCCCCTGAACGAGACGTCGGTGGCGAAACCCAATGCACCCTGCGGGGGTTATTTCGACGAGCACTGGCTTCAGCGGCACATCGAGCTCGGACTGCCGTCCGTCACCGTCCTCGCAAAGGCTTGGCGCACGCCCGACGGACTCGACGTGGTCGGGGTGGTATGGCAGCGCCCCGGCAAGGGCGACCAGCTAAGCTGCAGAGTCCTTACGTCGATCACGTCGGTCGACCGGGACGTTCCAGTCGTCAAGCCAATGCTCGCGTCTTCAAAGCCGAAATAGAGCCGATGAGAACCTTGCGCCCCGGGACGTCGCGACCGCTTACGCCGCGCGCACGGCGCTGCCGTCCGCGTAGCCCTGTTCGAACAGCCGATCCACTTCTTCTTGGTCGTCGAAGCCGAGCGTCGGCAGGTGCAGCGGCACGTTCGGACCGATCACGCGGATGCTCACGTAGCGCTTGCCGGGCGCGGTGCCCGCCAGCACGGCGTCGTTGATGCGGCTCGCGAGTTTCAGGTCGAGCTCGAGCATGCGTTCCGTGTTCGCATCGAGCATCGTCGAGAACACATCGACCATCGAGCCGACGGGGCGTTCGTCGCCGCACGGTGCGGACGGCGCGACGAAGATCGCGGTCACCTCGGTCGCGCCCGCGTCGATCGCCTGTTGGATCGGCGCGTTGTTGGTGAACCCGCCGTCCGCGAACGCGCGCGTCACGCCGTCGGCGCACGTGATGGCGACGGGCTCGTACACCGGCGGCAGCGACGGCGCCGCCGTGACGGTGCATCCGCTCGTCACGGCCGACATGCTCGCCCCGCCGCGCTTCTTCGAGCGCCCCGACGGCCCGCTCTGGCTCCTGCGCGGGCTCGGCCTCGGGACGCCGGACGACAAGCGCCACGTCCTGCCCATCCCGGCCTTCCTGATCGAGCACCCGACGGCGGGGCTGATCCTCGTCGACACGGGCCTGCACGCCGACGTGGCACGGGACCCCGCGAGCAACCTGGGCCGCGCCGTCGCCACGATGAACAAGATCCGCATGCACCCCGAGCAGGCCGTGCCCGCGCAGCTGCGGGCTCGCGGCATCGATCCCGCCGACATCGCGTTCGTCGTGATGACGC
>JAXDMB010000309.1:0-6178 GCA_034666325.1 Vulcanimicrobiota bacterium | reverse complement strand
CTGCGCTCTCCTGGCGGGAGCGGCTGGCCGGCATTGACCGTCGTCGTAACCGGCGTTTGCTCGGGCGCGGCGCCGGCGGGTGCGGTTTCGAGCCGGCGCACGGCTGCGGCGTATCGCGCGTTCGAATCGTTCGATCCTGAGCCGGCGTGCGTCACGGGCTCGGAACGTTCACCTGGATTGGGATCGTGGCTGAGTTTCCATCGGCTCGCGCGGCGACGAGCGATAGCGTCGCCTTTGTCTGTCCCGATGGTAGCGCTGACGTCGGGAATGAGAACGTTGCCTGCCATTGACCTGCGCCGCGTTGCGCCAGCGCGACGGTCTGTGTTCCTATTAGGAGCCTCATGGTGGTGACGTTCGTCGTGGAAATGGCTGCGATTCGCGCCGGCGTGCCGTTCACGATCACCGTCGGAGCGAACGTCGCGTAGAAGATCTGCACTGGGTCGCTGCTTTTTGCGAAGTTGCTCTGCGGCGGGTTTCCGAACGTGAAGACGTTGGTTTCCGCGAACGCCGAGGGTGCCGCTGCCGGCGAGCTTGCGGCGGACGGCGCCGGGACCGGCGCAGCCTGCACGGCAGGGCGCATGGTTTCCCGCGCGCGTGGAAGCTGGCCATTTGGCGGCGGCAGTTGCGTGTTGGGCGGGAGCGTGGGCAATGGGGCGGCGGACGGGATCGCGTGGAGCGCGGGGCCGGCCATCGCGCTCGTGCCGGGTTTGACGATGTGCGGCGTCACCACGATGATTAGCTCGTTGCGCGACGTATGAACCTGGTCGTTGCGGAACGCTCGGCCGAGAAGCGGAATATCGCCGAGGATCGGGACTTTGGTGGTGGTACGCGTGTCGTTTTCTTGGATCAGTCCGCCGATGACGAGGGTCTCGTCGTCGCGAAGATGGACGGTCGTCTGCGTGTCGCGCGTGCTGATCTCCGGCACGCCGTTGTTCGTTCCGATGAGCGAGTTGACGACGGGGTGCAGTGCCACCATGATGCCGCCTTCGCTGTCGACCACCGGCGTGATGTCGAGCTGCACGCCGGTTTGAAAGCTTTGCACTTGCGTCGTCGCGATCGTGCCCGCGTTGCCGGCGGTGGTGGTGAGGATGGAGATCGTGTCGCCGGCGCGGATCGAAGCGGTGCGACCGGACAGCGTCGTGATGCGCGGATCGGCGAGCACACGGCCTTTGCCGTTTTGGATGAGCAGATTCAGCTGTGCGGTGAAGGAGATCGGTGTCCGTGAAAGCGCCTGGAACCGGCCGAGGCGTGGCGGCGTGCCGTCGGCGTTTGCGAGCGGCGTCATCTCGGTGAACGTCGTGCTCACCGCCGCGGTGCCGAGCTGGAGCCCGAGGTTTTTCGCGACGGTTTCGTCCAGCTCGAGGATCTCCGTGTCGAGCACGACCAGCGGCGGGACGACATCGACCTTGGTGAGGAACTCCCGCGCCGCGCGCACGCCGGCAGGCGGGCCCAGGAGCGCGATCTGTCCCGCGGTCGGCAGCGGCACGACGCGCACGTCGGGAGCGACGATTTGCAGCGCTTGGGTGAACGACGTGATCGCGTCAGCCGAGCCCTGCGACAAACCCGGCACGTACGACTTGAGCGTCACGACTTCGGTTGACGAACCGGAGCCGGATGCGTACGTCCCCGGCGTGCCGGCGGAACTCGGTGCGGGATCGAGTTGGGCGACGGCGTCGGCGATGCGTTGCTGCTGGGCTGCGGTGCCCGTAACCGCAATCGCGTTGAGCGTGGCATCCACCGTGACTTCGATGTCGCGAAAGCTGCGCCGTACGAGATCGGCGACCGACGATGCGTCGATCGTCCGGATGCGGTACACCGACGTGTAGCGGTCGCCGAACCCGGGCACGTCGAGCGCCGTGACCAGGGCCTTGGCACGCGCGACCGTATCGGCAGCGCCGACCAGCAAAACCGTGCTTCCCGACACCGATGCGCGAATGCCCGCCACTTGGCGTTCCACTGCGCGTGCGATGTCATCCGGCCGGCGCTGGCTCACGCGCACGGCGTCGCCGGACGGCGGCGTCGTGACGGGCGCCGGTGTCGGGGCGTCGAGGGCCGCGGCGAGTCGTTTGATCTCCTCGAGGTCGGGCGGCGTCGCGACCACCAGCAAGCCATGCGCCGATACTGGCGTGAGCGTCGCCGAGCGAAAGACCGGGCGCAGGCGTTTGGCCAGCGCCTCGGGCGCGAGCGCGTGCACGGTGAGCAGCTCGCTGCGCGGCCGCATGGGGTCGCGAACGTCGAGGCCTTGGATCACCGTGCGCGCGGATTGGACATCCGCGGCGGTGCCGGTCAGCAAGAGCGCGTTCGCGGATGCTTGCGTGCGGACCGTGAGGTGCGGAAACGCTGCATGCACGATGTTTGCGGCCTGGCCGGCGGACGCGACCGACATCGGGACGACGGCCGATGTCGCGACGGCGACGTTTAGGCGGCGGCCCTCGAACGTGCACACGAGCTGCGACTGCGCGCAAACGGCGCGGATGCCGTCCTCGGCGCGGACGCCGCGCAAGGTCGCGTCAATCGTACCGGTGACGTCGTTTGCGACCGTGGCGCTCAGGCCGGCCCGGGCGGCAAGCCGCAGCAAAACCTCGCGAATCGGCTGGCCCCGGCTGATGGCTGAGGTGTCTGCCGGCTTCAGCGGTGCCGCATTTACCACGGCGATCGAAGCGCTAAGGACGTACTCCACAGCGAGGAGAGACGCTGCGGCGAGCGCGCAGGCTCGTCGGGCCGCTGCAACTCGCGCGATTCCCATCGATTCAGTTTGTGCCTTGCCCGTAAGACGTGCAATAGAATGGAGCTACTATGGGCCGGCCATGGTGAATCGGGTTTGCCCGCCGGTGATTCCCTAGGGGATCGGCCTAGCGGCGCCCGCGCACAAATAGAGAATCTAGCCCGTACCCTAGGGAATTTTCCCTGGGGCACGCCAGGCATGATATGCCGAAAGGGTGTCTCGACATGCTCGTTTTGATCCAGGTTTTCGCCTTGCTAGCCGCGCTCACTGCAGGGGGTTCGAAGCACGTGCCGATCGCCGGCCCAGTCGCCTACGACATCATAATGCCGTCAGGCGGCTGAACGAAAGCGGATCGCGTCGCGAAGCGGCGAATCATTCGGTCTATTGAGGTGGTCGGCGGCGCGCGTGCGCCGACCGATCACCTTCTCCTCTTCGGCGTGTGGGAGGTGGAGCGTTCCAAAGCAATTCTTGTCCGACCAGCGCGCGACCCTTGCGCAGGCTCGGCAGGCATACTTCGATGGTGAGTTCGAGCGATGCCTCGTGCTCTGCGACGCGGTACGCAGCAATCACGACGCGACGCGCTTTGAGGTTGCCATGCTTCGCGCCCGCGTCCATGTACGGTTGGACCGGGGCGACCGCGCGCTCGAAGCATTACGAATCGTCGCGTTCACCGCGCTGTCCGTCGACGAGTTCATTGCGGCGACAATGCTCACTGGGGCGGCGTACGTGCGGCTCGGGCAGAAGCAGCGCGGCGAATCCATCCTCGCCGGTGTGATGGAAAAAGCGGCTGATGCGAATCCGACGGTGCGTGCGGAGCTGGCACTTCAGTTGGGGATCGCAAAGTTCCGGTTGGGAGAGTTCGAAGAGGCGGATCGGCTCTGCGCCGGCGTGCCGTCCGACGCCGACGTGATCTACGCGAACGCCCTCGAGTATCGCGGCTGGGCAGCGCACGCGCGGTATGAAGCCGCTGCGGCATCGCAGTGGTTTCGCGAGACGCTCCGCGTGCTTGCGACCTGCCGTCGCCGGGACCGCTATGTCGAGGCAGCGGCGCTCTACGGCTTGGCGGGACTTTGCCCCGAGCTGATGCTGACCGAGGACTGGCCGGTGGTCGAGGCGCGATTGCGTACGTTTGACTGGTCCGCCAGCGGACTTGCGCGATGGCGCTTCTGGGTGGCGTTGGCGGCCTCGATGATGTGCGAGACGACCGGCGACGTTCGTGGGGCCCGCAACTGGGCCCAACGCGCCGAGAACTCAGTCGAAAGCCCCGGCCATCGTGTCGTCGTGCTGTGCCGGCTGGCCGCTGTCTTCCGCGGGCTGGGTGAATTGAATGCGCATGCAGAGTTCGTCGAACGGGCCGCTGCCGTCTACGATACGGTCGATGTCCGCGATCTTGGGGCAGATCTGCAACAGCTTCCGCTGTTCTTGGCGGAGGAAGTCGCCTACACAAAAGCCGGCGACGACGCGGAACGGCTCGTGGCACAGTACCGCCAAAGCATTTCGCCGGAACTGAAAAATTCATCCGGTGGCCTCGTGCAGTATGGCGCAATGGAGCGCCTCATCGAAGCGATAGTCTACGAATCGCGCGGGAATACGGCTCATGCGGTTCGCGCGTTCACGGCCGCATACCGTGCGTTCGTCGGGATCGGCTATCAGCGCCGTGCCGCCGCAATTGCGCTGCGTCTAGCACGCCTAACGGGAAAAGAACGTTATGTTGAATATGCGGCGAGCGCGCTTCGCGGATCGGGTGCAAGCTTTTGGATGTGTCGCGACCTGCGGGAAATGCGCAATGGCAGCGGCCCTACCGTGACCGAGACGGAGATGGCGGTTCTGCGGCTGATCGTTCACGGGAAAACGTATAAGGAAATCGCCGCGGTGCGGCGCAGCTCCGCGAAGACGGTCGGGAACCACGTTCAATCGCTTTTTCGCAAGTTCGGTGTGAACAGCCGCGGAGAACTGACCGCCGCGGCGCTTCATCAGCGGACGGTGGTCCTGCAGCACGAGGCGAGGCCATTGGTCGAGTAGGGAATTTAACCCGCTAGACAAGGTCGCTTCCAGTGAGGCATGATGCAACCGAGTATCAGGCTCACGGGGGCGTCGTGGAGCACTTTTTGCGTTCCGGGGAGATGGAGTCGATTGAAGCCGCCTCGTTGCGCGTTCGGCTTCATGATGCGGCTGCGACTATCGCGTCGGGGGAACCTCGGTGCGATGTCCCAGACGCGGCCATCCTAGAGTATCGCGCCTGGGTTGCGGAGTCGCGTTGCGAAGTGGATACCGCGACGTCACTGTATCTTGCGGCGTTAGAACGGCTGGACTCCTGTCCCCAACGCGATCGATTCTTAGAAGCGCATTGTCTCGGCCGGCTCGCTGTCCTCGCGGTTGAGCGCCTCGATGCAGCGACCTGGGCGGTGGTCAGCCGACGGCTTTTGCAATTCAATCGGAGCGACGGCGGGTTTCCGGATGCATGTTTTAGCCTTGCGATATCGGCGTGCGCGTACGCATGCGACGTCGATGGGGACCTTGACCGAGCCGCGCTGGAGGCGCGCGCCGCGGAAGACCTCGCCGTCAGCGCAGCGGCCCGTGTAGTGGCGTTATGTGCGCGCGCCATGGTTGCCCGGCACGCCGGAGAGCCCGTTTCACATCGCGATCACCTCAGGGCGGCACTCGGATTGTTCGATGCGTGTGCTCCAGCGGAGTTCTGCGCGGAACAGTCACTAGTGCCGCTCGACGTAGCCCTCGAGGCGACGTGCGGTGGATTTCACGACGAAGCGCGCGCAGCTCTACTTCGCTACCGCGAGCCGCAGCGCGAACTAGGTGCACGTCCCGGAGACGATACTGCGGGCGCGTATGCCATCTTCGTCAAGAGTCAGATATTCAGAGCACGTGGCGAAGAGAAGCGCGCGAACGCCGGTTTTGAGGCCGCGTTCGCGGCATTCCGATCGCTGAAGCACACTCGGCGAAGCATCGTGGCCGCCCTGCAGATTACGCGCCGCCGCGGGGATAGCGGCTATTATGACGGCTATGTCAGTCTGGCCGTGGAGCGCCTCGCACCGCAATCTTGGATACGTCGCCAAGCCGCGGACAGACCTATGCGCGGCATTCTCAACGGTCTTACGGCAACGCAGCGTGAGCTCATCGAGCTCGTCTGCAGCGGGCATACCAATGGTGAAATCGCGGCTCGGCGCGCGCGATCCGAGCACACGGTACGCAATCAGATCGCGCGGCTGTTCGAAGTTCTGGGCACTCGCAGTCGTGCGGAGCTGACCGCCGTTGCCATACGTCATCGGCTGGACCACGGGTAGTACGATCATACCGTAGGGACACCGCGACGTTCGTACCATTCGAGAGATGGCACGATCGTCCGATGGACGCGAACTCGTCATTCGGAGACCATGAACGGGCCATATCGGTGCGGCGGCGGTCCACGCCGGCGCCCGTAAGAACGCCCGTAGACGT
>JAXDMB010000308.1:0-20736 GCA_034666325.1 Vulcanimicrobiota bacterium | reverse complement strand
CGCACGCTGCTGCGCACGCTGGACGTGCGCACGATCGCCGTCGCAGGCGGTTCGCTGGCGCGCGTCGCTCCCGGCGCGGTCGAAAGCCCGTCTCATACCGACGCTGCCGGCTCACCGAGCTACGACGCGCGCAAGCGTATTGCGGACGTTGGACCCCGTTCCGCCCATATTGCCGGCTACCAGTACGCTGCGTTCACCGAGCGTGCCGTGATCGAGAGCGCGCGTGCGGATTTCTCCGGCGGTTACGTCGCAGTGCTGGCGGCTGACGGGACGCGTATTGCGGTTACGCCGACGTGCGCTGCGAACGTTCTCGGTGCGGTGCCCGATGATGCGTTCGCGCACGGAGACGCCGGTGCGGCGCGGCGTGCGTGCGAGATCGCCGGTGCCGCGCTCGGGCTCGATGCCGATGCGCTCGCGCGCGCGATTCTCGACCGTGCGACGGAGCGATTGCGCGCGACGCTGGACGAACTGATCGCCGACTACGGGCTCGAGCGCGCGAACGTCGTTCTCGTCGGCGGCGGAGGGGGCGCTGCGGCCATCGTGCCGTACGCCGCGGAGCGGCTCGGCTTCGCGCACCGCATCGCACGCGACGCGCAGGTGATCTCGCCGCTCGGCGTCGCGCTCGCGCTCGTGCGGGACGTCGTCGAGCGCACGATTCTCGATCCCACCGCCGCGGATCTTGCGCGAATCCGGCGCGAAGCGATCGACGCCGCTATCGCATCCGGCGCTGCGCCCGACCGCGTCGAAGTGGTGGTGGAGGTCGACACCGCGCGCAACCGCGTGCGCGCGACCGCGTCCGGTGCGACCGGGCTGGTCGAGGGCGCGCAAACGGCCGCGCCGGTTGACGAACCGGCACAGCTCGCGTCGGCCGCGACGCATCTTCGCGCCGAAGTGAGCGATGTGCGTGTCGTGGCGCGCGCTGCTGCGCTCGCTGTGATCGCGTCGAAGAAGGAGAGCGCCGTCGTGGACGAGCGGGGTGTGGTGCGGCTCGTCCTACCCGGCGCGGTAACGTACGCGACGCGCGCGGACGACGTTGCCCGCGTTCTGTCACGCGCGGTGGACGAGCACACCGCGTTCGGTGACGTGGGCCGCGCACTTCCGGACGTCTTCGTCCTGCGCGGCGCGCGCATCGGCGAGTTCGCAGGCATGGGCGAAGCGGCACAGATCGCCGGCTTGGTGGCCGACGAGCTAGCGGGTGTTCCGGACGACGACCGTGTCGTGCTGGTCCTCGTGCCCAAACGCGCCTGACGGAGCACGTCGCCGCCTTCGCGAAGGCAGATGTGATGCGTGAATGCGACGTGCTGGTGGTTGGCGGAGGGAACGCGGGCTGTGCCGCGGCGCTTGCCGCCGCGCGGAACGGCGCGCGGGTGCTTCTCGTCGAGCGCTACGGTTTTCTCGGCGGCACCGCCACCGCGTCGATGGTCGGTCCCTGGATGACGTTTCACTCCGGCGACGACCGCATCGTCGGCGGGATCGCGCAGGAGATCGTCGACCGGCTCGTTCTGCGCGGCGGCTCGCCGGGCCACGTTCACGACGCGTCGGACTACGTTCCCACGATCACGCCGTTCGATCCCGAGATCCACAAAGCGCTGCTGTTCGAGATGATGCGCGAGAGCGGCGTGTCGCTGCTGCTGCACGCGTGGTTCCTCGACGCGGTCCTGACGGCAGGCCGCGTCGCGAGCTCGAAATTCGCCACCGTCGGCGGCATCGTGGAGGTTGCGGCGAAGCGCACGATTGATGCGACGGCTGACGCGTACGTCGCCGCGAGCGCCGGCGTTCCGACGCAGCAGGGTGACGCGCGCGGGCGCGTGCAGCCGGCCTCCTTGATGTTCCGCCTCTCGCACGTCGATCTCACGGCGCTGTCGCACTACGTGCGCCAGTATCCCGACCAGATGCGCAGCTCGCTCAAGACGCACGAGCGCACGCCGGGCGCGCTGACGGCGGTCGCCGGATTGTACGAGCTCTGGGACGCGGCGCGCGAGCGCGGCGCGGTCGACGTGCCGCGCGAGCTCGTCTCGTTCTTCGCGACGCCGTATGCCGACGAGGTGACGGTGAACATGACGCGCGTCGTCGGCGTCGATCCGCTCGATCCCGACGACCTCACGCGCGCGGAAGTCGAAGCGCGCGCGCAGGTGATGCAATTGCTCGACTTCTTCCGCAAAGACGTGCCGGGGTTCGCGAACGCGCGCATCGCCGCGACCGCGACGCAGATCGGCGTGCGTGAGTCGCGCCGCATCGAGGGCGAGTACACGCTCACCGCGGACGACGTGCTGCACGCGCGGACGTTCGACGACGCCGTCGCGCGCAGCGCGTATCCGATCGACATCCACAATCCGGCCGGCAGCGGCACCACCACGCACCGCCTCGCGCCCGGCACGTCGTACGAGATCCCGTACCGCTGCCTCGTTCCGAAGAACGTCGACGACCTGCTCGTTGCGGGCCGCTGTATCTCCACCACGCACGAGGCGCTCGCGTCGACGCGTCTCACGCCCACGGTAATGACGCTCGGCCAAGCGGCCGGCACCGCGGCGGCGCTGTCGCTGCGCGCCGGCGTCACGCCGCGCGCGCTCGATGCTTCGCTGCTGCGCGAGCACCTGATCCGCGACGGCGTCGACTTGCGCCGCGCCGAACCCGCGCCGCGCGTCGTTAGCGCGACGAACAATGCGTGACGTGCGCGCGCTCGCCGCGTCGTACGGCGTGCGCGTGGAGCTCGCCGATCTCGGTGACTGGGGCTCCGCGCGGCTCGTGGCCGAGTACGATCCCGACGGCCCGGTGATCCGCATCAACGAGAACGCGTTGCCCCATGGGTCGTCGTGCAACGTGCGTGACGCAATCGACCGCGCGATCGCACACGAGCTGTATCATCACCGCGAAGCGATCGGCGAGATCCCGCGCATCGGGAACCGCACCGCGCGCGAAGCGGCCGCGGACGTTTTCGCCGACACGCTCACGGCGACGGGCTCAGAACCGGCGGACCGCGCGTCGCAACCCGGATCGCTTTCCAACTGATGCGCTTCGTTGCGGGGATCGACGGCGGGCAGTCGTCCACGACCGCGGTCATCGTCGACGAGAACGGCGTCGTGCGCGCCCGCGGTAGCGCGGGCGCCGCGGATCATGTCGACGAGCCCGCGGGTTCCAGCAAATGCGCCGACGCGTGCGCCGCCGCGCTCACGCGCGCGCTCGATGCGGCCCATCTGGCGCGTGACACGCGGTTCGAAGCCGTGCACGTCGGGCTCTCGGGGTACGACGAGAAGTTCGACGGCGCACGGCCGGCGTTCGCCGCGCGCACGGTTCGCCTGCAGCACGACGCGCCGATCGCGCTGGCCGGTGCGGTGCACGCTCGTCCGGCAGTGGTCGTAATCGCCGGAACCGGTTCGGTGGCGTACGGCGAAGACGCGGCGGGCGCGTCCGTGCGCGTCGGCGGCTGGGGCTATCTCTTCGGCGACGAAGGCAGCGCGTTCGCCGTCGCGCGTGCCGCGCTCGCACGCGCGATGTCGGAGGACGACCGCGGCGCGCGCAGCCCGCTGGGCGACGCGGCGCTCGCGTACTTCGACCGACGAAGCCTGCGCGATCTCGCGACCGATGCGCTGCTCGGGCGCATGCCGCGCGGAAAGCTCGCGTCGTTCGCGCGCGTGGTCCACGACGCGGCGCGGCTCGGCGACGCGGCCGCGGCGGCGATCGTGGACGACGCCGCGTCCGCGCTGGCCGCGCTCGCGGCGACCGCGATCGCGCGCTTGCACCTCGGCGATCAGCTCGTTCCCGTCGCGTTCAGCGGCGGCGCATTCCTGAACGACGCGTTCTTCACGCGCACGCGCGAGCGGCTCTCCGCGCTCGCACCCGAAGCGCTGGCGGTGACGCCGCGCTACGATCCGGCGGTCGGCGCGGCGCTGCTCGCGTTCGCCGACGCGGACCTCAACGTTCCCGGCCGCATCGTCGAGAGCTGATGGCCGCTTCCGCACGCGGCTCCGGTGCCGGCGACGGCGTGCTCGACCGCCTCCGCGGCGGTTTGATCGTATCGGTGCAAGCCGAAGCCGACTCACCGCTGAACGCGCCCGACGCGATCGCGCTTCTCAGCCGCGTCGCGGTCGCCAACGGCGCCGCCGGCGTGCGGGCCGAGGGACTCGCGCGGCTGGGCGCGGTGCGGCGCGCCGTGAACGTGCCGCTGATCGGGATCATCAAGCGTGCGTACGCCGGGTTCGCGCCGTACATCACCGCGAGCGACCGCGAGATCGCCGAAGCGGCCGCCGCAGGCGCGGACATCATCGCATTCGACGCGACGGACCGTCCGCGCCCCGACGGTCGCGACGCCGCGGCCGTGATCGCCGCGATCCACGCGCGCGGCGCGCTCGCGATGGCGGACTGCGCGACCCAGGCGGACGTGCAGCGCGCCGCCGCGGCGGGCGCCGACATCGTCGCGACGACGCTCTGCGGCTACACCCGCGACACGCGCGGCACGCCGCTCCCCGCGCTCGATCTCGTTCGGGCGTGCGCGGCGAGCGGCGCGTTCGCGATCTGCGAAGGCGGCGTCGGATCGCCCGCTGACGTGCGCGCGGCGTTCGACGCGGGTGCGCACGCCGTCGTGGTGGGTACGGCGATCACGAACGTCGACGTCCTCGTCCGCCGCTTCGCCGCCGTGACGCCTCTCGAGCGACCGAGCGCGCGCATCCGATAGAAGTCCTCGCTTCAGGTTCACAAGGTCTTCATAGTAGGAAGTCGTGGCGGATCGCACGGCGAAAGCCGCGGATCGTCCCCTGCGGACTCCAGTAGAGAGGAACAGTTGGCACAGCGAGTCGTCAAGCCGAAGACGAACCTCGGCCCGGGGTTCTGGCCCGTCACCGCGTTCATCGCGGTGCTCTCCGCGATCATGGTCTACTTGGTCGAGACCAGCCCGCTGCCGATCGGCCTCATCCAGGCCGGCCAGCCGGCCGACTCGATCGACGCGCTGTTCCGGTTCCTCGGCGCGGTCGCCGCGGTGCTCTTCAACATCGTGACGATCTACACGGTCTACTTCGGAATCGTGTTCGCGCGGCCGAAGAACGCGCCGGCGAACACGATCGGCGTCCAGATCCACGACGCGCCGGTGCTCGAGTTCTGGTGGACCGTCATCCCGACGATCCTGGTGATCATCCTCTCGATCTACTCGGTGAAGATCTGGGCCGACCTGCAGAACACGCAGGGTGACGTGCTGACGGTCGAGGCGATCGGTTACCAGTTCGGCTTCCAGTACCGCTATCCCAAGCTGGCGCAGCCGGTGAGCGAGTTCCACCTCCCGGTGAACACCCCGACCACGATCCACGTCACGTCGCGCGACGTCATTCACGGCTTTTGGGTTCCCGAGCTTCGCATGAAAGCCGACATGGTGCCCGGTTTGATCAACACGATCCGCGTAACGCCGACCGTGCCCGGGACGTACCGCGTGATCTGCAGCGAGTTCTGCGGCTTGGCGCACGCCGCGATGAAAGGCACCGTGGTCGTCGACAGCCAGCAAGCATTTAGCGCCTGGTTCAGCAAACAGGCGGCCGCACAAGGCACCACGACAGGGGGCGGCGGAGGCGGCAGCTCCGCGGGCGGCACGACGATCGCGATCGATCAGGGCAAGTCGGACGCCGGCCAGAAGCTGTTCGGGCAGAAGTGCAGCGCGTGCCATTCGGTCGGACCGTTCGAGCAGAAGCAAGTCGGACCGGGGCTCGGGAAGCTCTTCAACGACCCAGCGCATCCCAAGCTCGTGAACGGCGCGGCCGTGACGCCGCAAACCGTGGCGGCGATCATTCACGACGGTTTTCAAGGTGACATGGGCGTCATGCCCAGCGCGCAGGTGAACCAGATCTCGAACACCGACATCGCGGACCTGGTCGCCTATCTCGCCAGCCTCTCGAAGAAGTAACGGAGACCATCACCCTATGGCGACGCTCGCACCCGGAGTGAAGACGGGACCGTACCACGCGGTTCTCGACCACATCCATCCCGAGCCCACGAGCTTCATTCGCAAGTACATCTTCTCGATCGACGCCAAGGTGATCGGGGTCCAGTACTTCATCACGGCCGGCATCTTCTTCGTGATCGCGGGGCTGCTCGCGGAGATCATCCGTACGCAGCTCTACTCGCCCAGCGGCGCGATCGTGAGCGCGGCGACGTACAACTCGATCTACTCGATGCACGGCTCCGCGATGGTGTGGCTGGTCGTGATCCCGCTGCTCACCGGCGCGTTCGGCAACTTCGTCATGCCGATGCAGATCGGCGCGCGCGACGTCGCATTCCCGTGGCTCAACCTGGTCGCGTTCTGGATCTTCCCGGTCGCGGGCGTGATCCTGTTCAGCTCGTTCCTGTTCGGCGCGCCGGACGCCGGCTGGACCGAGTATCCGCCGATCTCGCTGCAGGGCCCGCCGGGGACGAACCTGTGGTGCATCGCGATCTTCCTGGTCGGGATCAGCTCGACGATGACCGGCATCAACTTCCTGGTGACGATCTTCAAGATGCGCGCGCCGGGAATGACGTTCACGCGCATGCCGCTGTTCGTGTGGGCGCAGTTCGCCACGACGCCGCTGCTGTTCATCGCGACGACGGCGCTGGGCGCCGCGCTCGCCGCGCTGTTCATCGAGCGCGTGTTCGGCGTGCCGTTCTACGATCCCAAGCGCGGCGGCTCGCCGATCCTGTGGCAGCACATGTTCTGGTTCTACTCGCACCCGGCCGTGTACATCATGATCATCCCGGGCTTCGGCATCATCTCCGAAGTGCTCCCGACGTTCGCGCGCAAGCCGATCTTCGGCTACAAGATGATCGCGTTCAGCTCGGTCGCGATCGCGCTGCTGAGCTTCTCGGTGTGGGCGCACCACATGTTCACCTCGGGCATGGTGCCGTGGCTGCAGCTGCCGTTCATGATCATCACCATGGTGATCGCGATCCCGACCGGCGTGAAGATCTTCTCGTGGATGGCCACGCTCTGGGGCGGGTCGATCAGCTGGAAGACGCCGGCGTTGTACGCTGCGGGGTTCCTGATCACGTTCACGTACGGCGGTCTCACGGGGTTCTTCCTCGCCGCCGTGCCCGCCGACTACCACGAGCACGGAACGTATTTCGTCGTCGCGCACTTCCACTACGTGCTCTACGGCGGCTCGGTGATGTCGATGTTCGCCGGCATCTACTACTGGTGGCCGAAGATGACCGGGCGCATGTACAACGAGAAGCTCGGCCAGCTCCAGTTCTGGCTCACGTTCATCGGCTTCAACGCCACGTTCACGCCGATGCACTGGCTCGGACTGCTCGGAATGCCGCGGCGCGTCGCGTTCTACGACCCGCAGTACGCGTTCTGGAACCAGTTCGCGACGATCGCGTCGTACGTGATGGCGATCGGCACGATCCTGTTCTTCTACATCCTGTTCGACAGCTTGCGGCGCGGCAAGAAAGCCGGTCCCAATCCCTGGGGCGCGCGCACGCTGGAGTGGATGGTGTCGTCCCCGCCGCCGTACTACAACTTCAAGAAGATCCCGGCCGTGCTCGCGGCGCCGTACGATTTCGGCAACCCGTTGCCGTACCTCGGCCTCGACGCCGCGCCCGGCGCAACCGAAGCGACGCCGACGCACGTGTCACACCCCGTGCCGACGTACTAGTCAGGAGACGACGCAACACTCATGGCGGTAAACGTCGCCCACGGCCAAGACCTCGGACACGGGGACCACGGCGATCACGGCGCGCACGACGACGTGATCTACAATGAGACGCGCGACATGCGTCTCATGGGGTTCGTGCTGTTCCTCGTGTCCGACGTCGTCCTGTTCTCGTCGTACATCTTCGCGTACATCTACCTGCGCAACTCGGCGACGCCGACCTGGCCGCCGATCGTGGACGGCCATCAGCTGCCGCGGCTCGACACCGCGTTCGCGGCCGTCAACTCGGTGGTGCTGTTCGGTTCGGGCGTCACGATGCACTACGCGCTCGAGAGCTGGAAGCACGCGAACAAAGCGCGCTACAACCTGTTCATGTGGCTCACGATCTTCTTGGGCCTTGCGTTCCTGGGCGGCCAGGCCTATGAGTACGCGCACGCGCAGATCGGCGGGTGGAACGGCAACACGTTCGGCGCGTCGTTCTTCACGCTCACCGGAATGCACGGCGGCCACGTGTTCGTGGGCGTCTGCTTCCTGTTCGCTCTCTGGCTGCAGACCCAGCGCGGCGTCTACGACGAGCACCATTTCTTCGGCCTCACCGCGGGCACGCTGTACTGGCATTTCGTCGATGTCATCTGGGTGGTGCTGTTCTTCCTATTCTATCTCTGGTGAAAGCGATGATGACGATGGAGCGAGCGCAGCAGCATCTTGCCGTGTCGAACAGTTCAATGCGAGCTCGGCCCGGGGGCCCCACGCTATGCGTGGGGGGCGCGCAGCCGGGGGCGGAGCGCCTTTAAAATGGAAGGCTTAGCCGGTATCGAGAAGGTCGTCGCGCTCGTCGGCGCGGTCGTCGTGTTCGTCTTTGCGATCATCGGGCTGCGCGGTGAGTGGCACAAGAACGGGCTCGACGACAACGTCACCAAGGTGCTGCTGGGGCTGATGGCCTTCGGCTGCCTGTTGGTGTTGCTCGCAGCGTTCGGGGTGCTTCCCCGCGGCGGAGGAGTTGCCTGATGTACGACGTGGAAGACGAACGCGGCGTTCCGGTGTCGGCGGGCATTCCGCCGATCGTCCTGTGGGCCGGAATCGCCGGCGTCATCCTGATCTTCGTGATCGCGGGGCTCGTCCTCGGGACGTCGGAGAACGGCCATCAGTGGCCGTGGGACAAGGCGCTCAACATGAAATTGTAGGGCCGCCTCGCGCGGGCCTAAGCGATCTCTTCTTTGCGGCCGTGCATTCCCACGCCGAGCGGGCGGATGCGGCTGGGAAGCACGCCGGTCGAGCGGCCGTCGACGTTGTGCACGCCGCCGTACTCCGTGAACTCGCACAGCGCGGCGCGCGTGACGTCCGGCAGCTCGACCTCGCCCAGCGTCGGCCACTCGCAGGCGACGAGGTGGTCTTCGGTCAGCACGGACACGTAGCCGTTGCAGTCGTCCGCCGAATGCCGGTCGCGGCCGCGGTAGCGGATGTAACCGTCCACGATGTACACCGGTCGCAGCGTGTGGGCGAGCGCGCGCGTCGGGGCGAGCATCACGCCCAGCGCCCATACCGCACACGCGAGGAACCCAAGCCCGAAGATCGGCGCGATGACGATGATGTCCGGAAGCACTCTCCCGTGCGAAAGCCGCGGAGCCCAGAACACGCCTAGCGTGATCGCCGCGAACACGAGCCCGCACAGCACTGGTTCCACCGCGATCGTGAGCCGGCCGAAGAACCCCGTGAGCACGACACGGCGCTCCGCGCGCGTCCACGGGCGGCGGATCAGCGTCTTGGCGCGCTCGTCGGCGGACAGCCGGCTGGGCCGCACGCCGTGTATGATCTTGGTCGTCTCGATCATGCTGCTGGTGTTCCCCGGGTACGCGGGCGCGACGCAGCGCCTGCACGGCGTGGTGCTCGCGGTGACGCCGAAGACCGGTGAGGCGGTCGTTCGCCACGACCCGTTCGGTGTGATGCCGTCGATGACGATGCCGTTTCGGATCGTTCCCCGCGAGCGCGCCGCGCAACTGCAAGCCGGCGCGACGATCGACGCCGACGTCGACACGAAGACCGAACCCTGGACGCTCTCTCGCGTCACGAGCACGGGCGGCCAGTTGCTGACCAGCGACACGACGCCGCTGCGCCGCGTCACGCCGCTCAAGATCGGCGACCTCGTGCCCGACACGCCGTTCGTCGACCAAGCCGGCAAGCCGTTCCGCATGAGCGGCGTGCGCGGAAACGACGTCGTGCTCGCCTTCATCTACACGCGCTGCCAGGACGCGCGCATGTGCCCGCTGATCAGCGCGAAGTTCCGGCAGCTGCAAGAACAGGCACGCGCGCGCGGCATGCACCTGGTCGAGGTGACGCTCGATCCCGCGTACGACCGGCCGGACGTGCTCGCGCGCTACGGCCGCACGTTCGGCGCCGATCCGAAACGCTGGAGCATCGTCGTGGGGGACGCGGAGCCGACGCTCGACTTCGCGGCGAAATTCGGCATCACGGCGTTCCCGACGCCCGAGCAAGGCATCATTCACGCCGAGAACACGGTGCTGATCGGCCCGGACGGCCGGATCCGCACGATGCTCACCGACACCGCGTGGCTGCCCGCGGAGATCCTCGCGAACATCGACGCGAGCCGCGGCGTCGCAAGCAATCCGCTGGCACGGCTGAACCTGTGGCTCTCATCGGCAGCGGTCGCAGTGTGCGGAAACAGCGTGGCCGGCTTCAGCGGCCTCGCGGACCTGGCCGCGGTGCTGGTGATCTTCGGCGCACTGGCGTACTTGGTGTACCGCCTCGCACGCAAGATCTTCGTGGAGAGCGCATAGGGTTGAAGCGCGAAACTTGCGTAATTCGCGCGGGCGGCCGAGTTTCATGCGGCGAAGCCGCGCGGGTATCTCCGCCGATCTGGAGGCCGATCATGGCTCGCGTTCTCTCCATCGCCGCCGTCGCGATCCTCGCCGCTTCACCGCTCGCCGCCGTCCCGGCGCCCACGCCGTCGCCCGCTCCCGGCGGAGCGAATCAGGTCGGTGCGGTTTCCGGCACCGTCGGGCAAACGCTGTGGAACGGTGTCGTACGCCTGCAGGTCACGGACGCCCGCGTCGCGACCGCGGCCGACGATCTCTCCGTGGTCCTGCCGAGTGCCGCGCAGAAGCCGCTGCTTATCACCGCGCTCGTGCGCAACGGTACGAAGGCGAGCTTCACCGAGGTTCTCAGCTACACGCTGGCCGACGCGGACGACGTCGCGTTCGAAGTGCCGAGCTATATGGTGAAACCGAATCCGGCGAGCATTCAGCAAGGCGCCGCGGCGCGCCAGCGCATCCTCTTCGCGGTCGACAAAGCGTACACGCCCGTCAAGCTGCTCGTGCAGTGCCAGACGTGCAAGAAAGGCACGTTCCGCGCGTTCCGCCTGACGCTCCCAGCGATGGCCGCACCGGCACCGTCGGCATCACCGTAACCGCCGGCGCGCGTCAGCCGCGGTAGTCTTCCCGCGCAACGCTACTCCGCAGGCGCTGCGTGTGCGAGCTCGACTTTGCGCGACGCCAATGCCACGGTGAGCACCGCCGCCGCGATTGCGATCCCGGTGAAGACGAGATACGCCACGCGGAATCCCGTGATCTCGCCGCCGTGCGAGCTGGCGACGCCGCCGCCGAGCGAGCCGCCGACGATCTGGCCGACGATCAGCATGATCGACAAAAGGCCCACCGCGCTCGCGCGCTGGTGCTGGCCCGCGCGGTTCGTCACGATGTAGCGCGTCGGCGCGCCGAGCAGCGCGCCGAAGCCGGCGCCCGCCACGACCATCGCGAGCAGCGCGAGCCACAGGCTGGTGAAGCCCAGCGCGAAGATCAGCATGCCGAGCGCGGTCAGCGTGCCGCCGGCTGCGAGCACCGTGCGGCTCCCGACCACGTCGAGTGCGCGCCCCGACAGCGGGATCACCGCGACGAAGCACAGCGCGCCGAGCGCCGCGACGCCGCCCGCGGCCGCGTAGCTCAGATGCTCGCCGGCGACGAGCGCCGCCGGGATGAAGAAGAGCGCGCCTTCGAGCGCGCCGATCAGCACCTCGAGCGCGTACGTCACCACGAGCTGCCGGTCGCGAAAGAACCCGACCGGAATCACCGGCTGCGCGGCACGCCGTTCCACGAACGCGAACAGCGCGAACGCGACGATCGCCGTCACCAGCATTCCCCAGGCGAGCGCGGCGTTCACCACGCCGTCGATCGTATAGAGCCGCGTGAGCAGCGACATCGTCGCGAGCAGTCCCACGGCGAGCGTGACGATGCCCGCGACGTCGAGCGGGCCGCGTGCGTGCGCCGCGTTCGCCGGCACGGTCGTGCGCGCCAGCACGATCACGACGATTGCGAGCGGCACGTTCAGCGCGAACACCCAGTGCCACGAAATGAAGTGCGTCACGACCCCGCCCACGATCGGTCCGATCACCGCGGCGAGCCCCCAGGTCGCCGCGACCAGCCCGAGCGCCGCACCGCGGCGTTCCATCGGCACGCGATCCGCGATCGCCGCCGTCGCGACCGGGAATATCCCGCCCGCACCGGCCGCCTGAATAGCGCGCGCAATCAGAAACACGGGGAACGACTGCGCCGCGATGGCCAGCACGCTTCCGACCGCGAAAACGCTCACGCAAAGGATGTAGATGGGCCGCCGCCCGTACTGGTCGGCGAGCTTCGACATCACCGGAATCGCGACGACGTTCGCCAGCAGGTACAGCGTGAACACCCACGCGAGATCGCGCGGCCCCACGCCGAACGCCGCGCCGAGCGCGGGCAGCGCGGGCGAGAGCACGCCCAGATCCAGCGCGCCGGCGAACACGCCGAGCCCCAGCGTGAGGAGCAGCGGAATCGTGCTGCGGTCGAGCCGGTGTCCCGCCACGATCGTTGCCGGCGTGCCGTCGGGATCGGCGATGTCGGAGAGCTGCGGCGTGACGGCCATGCGCGCTAGCGTCTCACCGCCGCGTCAGACGATGACGCGATCGGCCACCATCGCGACGCACATCAGCGCGAGATACAGCAGCGAGTACTTGAACAGCACGCGCGCGTAGCGCTTCGTGGAGTCACCGCCCACCTTCCACGCGTCCCACAGGAACACGGCGCCGAGGATCAGCGCGCAGCCGCCGTAGCACGGGCCGAGCACGTGCAGCGGAAAGAACGCGAGCGACACGCCGACCAGCACGAGCGAGTACACCATGATCTCGCGTTTCGTGCGCGGCACGCCCTTCACGTTGGGCAGCATCGGGATTCCCGCTTTGTCGTAGTCGACGTTCGTCATCAGCGACAGCGCCCAGAAGTGCGGCGGCGTCCACAAGAAGATCACGGCGAACAGCGCGAACGCGGGCGAACCCAGATGGCCGGTGACCGCGGCCCAGCCCACCAGCGGCGGAACGGCGCCGGCCGCGCCGCCGATCACGATGTTGAGCGGCGTCACGCGTTTCAGCCACATCGTGTAGATCACGACATAGTAGGCGTTGCCGGCGAGCGACAGCCACGCGGCGAGCGGGTTCGCGAATGCGTACAGCATCGCGAAGCCCGCGATCTGCGCCACCGCTGCGAAGATCAGCGCGTCGCGCGCCGAGATCGCGCCGCGCGCCACCGGGCGCGATTTCGTGCGCGTCATCAGGCGGTCGATGTCGCGGTCCCACACGCAGTTCAGCGCGCCCGCCGACGCGGCCGACAGCGCGCCGCCGAGCAGCGTCCAGAACGTCAGCATCAGCGGCGGGACGCCGCGCGCCGCCATCACCATCGCGGCCAGCGTGGTGACGAGCAGCAGGTAGATGATGCGCGGTTTGGTGAGCTCGTAGTAATCTTCGAACGCGCCGCGCCAGCCGGTGTTGCCGGAGACGCGAACGGGCGGTGCGCCTTCGACGCGCGAGAGCGTCGATCTCATCGTGCGAGCTCTTCCACCGGCTCGGCATGACGCTGCGAGCGCGCGATCCGGTGCGGCTGCGCGGCGCACGCCGCGGCCGGAACGGTACCGTCGATCGCAGCGAACGCGAGCGACACGACGAACGCGACGAACGCCGCGCACGCGTTGGCGGCGTGGGCTTCGCGCAACACGGTCGGCAGCTGCCACGCGACGTTCGCGATGCCGAGCATCACCTGCAGGACGACGAGCGCGTACGCCGTCAGCGCGGCGGTGCGCACGCGCGCGGTCGTGCCGAGCGCCGCCATGTACGCGGCGGCGGTGGCGACCGCGAAGAATGCGAGTGCCAGCCAGCGGTGCGTCATTTGCGCGAGCTGTCCGGCGAACGTGCCGGTCCACGACCCGCCGTCGCAGGCGGGAAGCGTCGTGCACGCGAGCCCGGCGTTGCTCGAGCTGACGAACGATCCGGCGAGCATCGTGACGAACGCCAGCGCCGCGCACGCGGTCAAAATACCGCCGAGCACCGAGTGCCGGATGACGACGCGGCGCGGCGCGACGACGGCCAGCAGCGCGAGCGCGGTGAGACCCGCCAGCAGCAGCATCGCGGTTCCCCAATGGACCACCACCGACCACGGCGTGTTCGAGAGGGCGACGGTCAGCCCGCCGAGCGCCACCTGCACCACGAACACCGCGCCGATGAACGCGAGCACCGCGGCGACGCCGCCGATGCGCTTGCGAGCCCGCCAGCCGAACCACATCGCCGGCAGGACGAGGATGCCGGTGACGAGCGCGAGCAGGCGGTGCGACCACTCCAGCACGACGCCGCCGCCGAGCGCCGGAACGAGCGCATGATGGCACAACGGCCAGTCGGGACACGTCATCCCGGCGTCGTTGATCCGCACCCAGCTTCCGAGGACGGCGAGCAGAAACGCAGCCGCGGCCGCCGCGAGCGAGAAGGCCCGAAACATCCTTGCTAGCGTACCGCCGGAAGGACCGGCTCGAAACGACTCAGGTCGTCAACAGCCCGACGTGGCGGCGATGCTGTGGTCGGCGGCGCGTCCTTCGTCGGCCTGGATGCCCGCGTTCAGACCGTCCATCGTGTCGCCCATTTGCTGCAGCTGCTTGTTGTAAAAGGGCGAGGGCGTCGGCAGCACACCGGCCTGCTGTTGCACCGTCTGCTGGGCCGCTGCGAGGTACGGCGGCGTTTGGTTGTCGCGTTTCATGATGTCGCGCGCTTCCTGTGCGTCCTCGCGGCCGCGCATGACCGTGATGTCGCGCATGAACTCCACGGCCGCTTTCTTCTGGCGGTAGAGCGCGCCGCCGAGCGCATCGGCAAACGTCTTGAGCTCTTCCTTGCGCTTGGGATCCGGCGAGTTCACCGCGTACTCGCGCAGTTTTTTCACCTCCGCGTCGCCGGCGGACGAGTTGATGCGCATGATCTCGGCCTGTTTCATCAGCGCCTCGATGGCGTTGCGGCGCTGCAGGAAGTTGAGCTTGTCGAAGTCGGTGTTGTGCAGGTTGGTGGAGATCACCGCGAGCGT
This sequence comes from Vulcanimicrobiota bacterium, assembly GCA_034666325.1. Lineage (GTDB taxonomy): Bacteria > Vulcanimicrobiota > Vulcanimicrobiia > Vulcanimicrobiales > Vulcanimicrobiaceae > Vulcanimicrobium. Next base: position 5,753 of record JAXDMB010000308.1, on the reverse strand, counting down.
CCGGTCGTTGTCGAGCGCCTGCGTGATCGCGCCGTTCGCGTGCGCGACGATCGGTACGCATGCCGGCAGCGCTTTCACGCGGCCGATCTCGGTGAGCGGCGTCGGGCGCGGCGTACTGCTCGCGGCGGGAACGGGCTCGACGGCGGCCAGAGCGAGGACCAGCGGCAGAATCATCAACATGACGGACTCCCGGAAGCTAGGACGCGGACTTCCGTTGGACCCGCGGGGTATCCTCGGTGCGACCTGTCGAACGACCGACGCCGATGCGGCGCGTCCTCGCCGCCCTCGTGATGGCCGTCGTTCTCGCCGGCTGTCGCGAGGTGCGGGTCAATCAGGTTCGTTCCGGGACGACCCCCGTCATGGGGGGCCGCGAGGTGCTCGTGGTGCGTGACCGGCGGGCGCTCGAATCCGCCGGCGTCAACGTTCCGGTCGACTTCCGCCATGAGTTCGCGGTCGTGCTGCTGATGGGGCCGCACCGGGAGACGGGCTGGAGCCAGATCGTCGAGTCGATCAAAGCCAACACCGACCGCGTGCGGATCGTCGCGTTCGAACGCGCTCCGCTGGACGGCGGTGAGACGGCGCCCAAAGAATATCGCACCTACACGATCTGGATCGTGCCGAACGCGGTGTACCGCCCGGGCTCACGCGTCGAAGTGGTCGCGCCGTCCGGCGAGGCGATCGCATCGACCACCCTGCGGTGACGCGCGCGCGAAGCGACGCCGCGACGACGCGCGCCGCAACGACGGCCTACTAGTGGAGCCTGCGATCTCGCTCGACGGCGACACGCTGCGCGCGAACGTCGCCGCGTTCGCCGCGCTCGGCGCGCCGGTCGCCGCGGTGGTGAAGCACGACGGCTACGGCTGGGGCGCGCGCCGCCTCGCGCGCGAGCTGGACGGCGTGGTGGAGTCGTACTTCGTGAGCGACGAGGACGAGCTCGCCGCGCTGCGCCCCGCGACCGCCAAGCCGGTGCGCCTGCTGACGGATGCGCCGCCAGGACGCCTGGGCCGCGTGCTCGATCTGAATGGGATTCCGAACGTCGCGAGCCGCGCGTCGCTGGCGGAGGCGGCGGGCGAAGCCGCGCGGCGCGGCGGGCTCACCGTGCGGATCGGCATCCTGGACGCCGCGGGGTGGAGCAGCATCCGCCCGCAGGAAGCTCCCGCGTTCGCCGCGGCGGTCGCCGGGACGGGACTCGCCGTGGAGCTTTGGACGCACGTCACGTCGGTCGCGCGGGCCGGCGCGATCCTGGACGGGTTCGTCGCCGCCACGCGGGCGTTCGAGGCGGCCGGCGTGCGGGTCGCGTCGACCGACGCGGCCGGTACGGCGTCGGCGCGGCGCGGGCTCGCGTTCGACCGCCTGCGCGTGGGGGTGGGCCTGTTCGGCTCGCGGCTGGGCTCGTCGGTCGACAACGCCTGCGCGCTGCGCGTGGTCGCGCCGGTGGTGCGGCAGCTCGGTCCGGGGGAGGTGGCCTGGGCGGGCTACGGGGACACGGCGGTCGCGGCGAACCGCTCGGTCGCCGTGTTACGTTGCGGTTATGGCGATGGATTCCCAAAGGCATTGGCCGATGGCGCCGATATCCTCAGTATCGGAATGCAGTACACGGCGCGCGTCATGCGCGACGGCCTCGACGTGCGGGCGCTCATCGGCGGCGGCGACGATCTGGACGGGCTCGCGGCCCGTGCGGGGATTAGCTCGCACGAGCTCGTGGTAGGTTTGGCTTGGAAATGATTCCGGCGCTCGACACGCTCGCGCGATTCGACGGAACGATCACGCGCCTCGGCATCGTCCTGAGCCCGAACGGCTCCCCGCAGGAGGCGGAGGGCGTGCTCAACCCCGCCAGCGCCACGGCGCGGGACGGAACGTTCTTGCTGTACCCGCGCTGCGTCGCCGCCGGAAACGTGTCGCGCGTCGGCCTCTGCCGCGGCGTGCGCGCCGGCGGCGACCTGCAACTCGAACGCCTCGGCTTCGCGGTTGAGCCGCAGGCGCCGTACGAGATCCGCAGCGCGCCGGGCGGCATGGGCTGCGAGGATCCGCGCGTCACGTTCATCCCGGTGCTCGACCGCTACGTGATGGCGTACACCGCGTTCGGACCGAACGGGCCGCGCATCGCGGTCGCGCTCTCGCAGGACGGCTTGCGCTGGGAACGCCTGGGCCTCGTGCGCTTCGCGCGCGACTTGCACCAGGGCGACGACAAAGACGGCGTGTTCTTCCCCGAGCCCGTCATCTCGCCGAGCGGCGTGCGTTCCATCGCGCTGTACCACCGGCCAATGCTGCGGCTATCGCTGATGGACGGGCGCGGCGCGATTCCGACGCTGCTCGACCTGCCGCCCGAAGAGCGCGAGTGCACGCGCGTCGCGTACGTGCCGCTGGACCCGGTGCTGCGCGACATCAACAATCTGCTCGACGTGCGCGAGAGCGCGCTCGTGCTCGCGCCGGACGCGCCGTGGTGCCGCATCAAGACGGGCGCCGGCACGCCGCCGGTGCGCGTGGCCGAAGGCTGGTTCTCGATCTTTCACGGCGTGAACGCGCGCGAGCTCGGCGATGGAAAATACGCGATGCAGTACAGCGCCGGCTTCGTCGTGCACGATGCGGAGCGGCCGCATATCGTGCGCTACCGCTCGCAGAATCCCGTGATGGTGCCCGAAGGCGTCGATGAGACGCACGGTATCGTGAGCAATGTCGTGTTCCCGACCGCGATCGACACGCGCGCCGAGCGCACGTACGAGTTCTTCTACGGCATGGCCGACGCGCGCATCGGCCGCGCGCGCCTCGAGCTCGCCGCGCCGTTCGCCGGCATGGAAGAACCGGCCGCATAACGCAGCGCGCGATGTGGCGCTACTACGCGATCGCGACGCTGGTGGTCGTCGCGATCGGAAGCGTCCTGCTCGCGCAGCGTCTTTCGCTCGGCGGCTTCAAGGTGCACGCTGACGTGAAGGCGCCGCCGCCGGCCGCGCACGGCAACGCGAACGAAGGCTTCGTGACGACGCCGCAGCCGTTCTTCGACGGACAGGGCGGCTGGGTGCTCAGCGCGCTGCCGGGCTGCTTTACGCAGCTCTCGGCGATCGAAGGCCCGTCGCAGGCGCTGGTGTTCCACATTCCGCCGGCGCGCCGGCGCTTCGCGCCCGGAACGCGCATCGCGAACGGCAACTGCACGGTGCTCGTGCGCCCGCACGACGTGTGGGTGGAACGCGGCAAGGACCGCCTGCGGGTGCCGCCCGAAGCGCGCCTGTACGACGCGAAAGACGGCCTCACGCTCGTGTACGAGCACGGCGGCCGCACGGACGTCCGCGTGTACGTCCGGAGCGGCGAGCGCTGAGTCGCTGGACCGGGCCGCACGCGGCCCGCGAAAGTCTGAACGCCTGCGCGTCGAAGGGCAGCAGGTCATGGAAATCCGCGAGGAAGTCGCCAAGCGGCGCACGTTCGCGATCATCTCGCACCCCGACGCCGGGAAGACGACCCTCACCGAAAAGCTCTTGCTGTACGGCGGGGCGATCGTCACGGCCGGCCAGGTGGCGGCGCGCCGCCGCGCCCGCGCGGTGACGTCCGACTGGATGGAGCTCGAGCGCGAGCGCGGGATCTCGATCACCTCGACGGTCCTGCAGTTCCCGTACCATGGCCACACGATGAATCTCCTCGACACCCCGGGCCATCAGGACTTCGGCGAGGACACGTATCGCACGCTGCTCGCCGCCGACGCGGCGGTGATGCTGATCGATGCGGCGCGCGGTGTCGAGCCGCAGACCAAGAAATTGTTCGCGATCTGCCGCGCCCGGCGCATTCCGCTGTTCACATTCATCAACAAGATGGACCGCCCGTCGCGCGACCCGCTCGAGCTGTTGGACGAGCTGGAGAACGTGCTCGGGATCGGCGCGTACCCGATGAACTGGCCGCTGGGCAACGGCGAGACGTTCCGCGGCGTGTACGACCGCAACTCGCACGAGGTGCACGTGTTCGAGCGCACCGAGCACGGCGCCAAGCGCGCGCCGGTGCGAACGTCCGACCGCAACGACGCGCGGATCGCCGCGCTCGTCGACGAGCGGACGTACCGGCAGTTCATCGACGAGCTCGAGCTCCTCGAAGGCGCGGGCGCCGATTTCGACCGCGACGCGATGCTCCGCGGCGACGTGACGCCGGTGTTCTTCGGCAGCGCGGTGACGAACTTCGGCGTCGAGCTGTTCTTGGACGCGTTCGTCGCGATGGGCCCGCCGCCCGCGCCGCGCGTGGACGCGGAGAAGCACGTCGTGGAGCCGACCGACGAGCAGTTCTCCGGCTTCGTGTTCAAGATCCAGGCCAACATGGACCCGCGCCACCGGGACCGCGTCGCGTTCTTGCGCGTGTGCAGCGGAAAGTTCGAGCGCGACATGACCGTGCGCAACGTGCGCACCGGCAAGGACGTGCGGCTCACGCGCGCGATGAAGCTGTTCGCGTCCGACCGCGAGTCGGTTGACGTGGCGTTCGCGGGCGACGTGGTCGGCCTCGCGAACCCCGGCGTCTTCGCGATCGGGGACACCCTCTCGGACGGCGACGGCGTGCGCTTCGAGCCGATCCCCGCCTTCGAGCCGGAACATTTCTCGCTGGTCCGCAGTACCGACACGGCGTCCTACAAGTCGTTCCAAAAAGGGATCGCGCAGCTTCGCGAGGAGGGAGCGATTCAGGTCTTCTATCCGTACGGACAGACCCGAATCGAGCCGATCCTCGCCGCGGTGGGCGCGCTCCAGTTCGAGGTCGTGAAGTACCGCTTGGAGTCGGAGTACAACGTGAAAACGGTCTTCCAAACGCTTCCCTATACGACGGCGCGCCGCGTGCGCGGTGACGGCACCGCGTCGGCGACGCTCGGCTCGAGCGCACGTCTCGTCGAGGACTGGGACGGCAACGCGCTCGCGCTGTTCGAGAGCGCCTGGAGCATCAACTTGGCGCAGCAGTGGAACCCCGGCCTCGCGTTCGAGCCGTTCGGCGCGAGCGACCTCGCGCGCGAGGTGCCCGCGTGAGGAACATCACGCCGGACGCCGCCCAGCCGCGCACCACCGGCGTCGCGCCGCCGCGGCGCGCGTTCCCGACGCAGCTCGTGATCCTGGTGGTCGCGGTGATCTTGGTCGTGCTGCTGCTGCGCGCGTGCATCGGCGGCGAGAACAAGTACGAGAAGACCGCGCACCAGCTGACGCAGGCGGTGCAGAACAACGACTTCGCCGCGGTGTCGAAGCTGGAGAACTCGCAGACCGCCGCGGAGATGGGCCGCGGGCGGTTGGGCAAGGCCGCCGACACGCTGGCGCCGCTCGGCAAGATCAAGAAGGTGCACGAGAATACTCCGTCCGGCGACGGCGTGCGCGTGCACGAGTTCGACGTGACGTTCGACCGCGGCACGGTGCACGAGAAGATCCTGTTCGATCCGGAAGACAAGGTGTTTCGCTTCCACTACGACCCGCCGGCGACCAAGAAGTAGCCGTGGCCGAGGCGTCGTCGTAGCGTGATGGACACGTCCTCGTTCGCCGCGTCGTTCGAGGACGTGCGCGCAGCGGCGGCACGCCTGCACGGTGTGGCGCACCGAACGCCGGTGATCACGTCGGCGACGCTGAACGAACGGCTCGGTGCGCAGGTATTCCTCAAAGCGGAGAACTTGCAGCGGATCGGGGCGTTCAAGTTCCGCGGGGCATACAACAAGATCGCGCAACTGACGCCCGAGCAGAAGCGCGCGGGCGTGGTGGCGTTCTCGAGCGGAAACCACGCGCAGGGCGTGGCATTGGCGGCGAAGCTGCTCG
>JAXDMB010000307.1:0-34953 GCA_034666325.1 Vulcanimicrobiota bacterium | reverse complement strand
GCGTTGCTTTCACCGCAGCACGCGCTCTTTGCGATGGTGGTCGCCGTGTCGGTCGCGGCGGTGTCGCTCGCGACGATTCCGCGCTCGCCGCCGAGCGTTCCGGCACCGACGCGTGCCGTCGTTCGCGACCGCCACGACCTGTGGGTCACGGTCGTCGCGCGCGGCTGGATCGTGCTCGGCATGACGCTGCTCAACACGTACGTGCTGTACTTCTTCAGCGACGTGCTCCACGTGCACGACGCGTCGCTCGGCACGGGCATGGTCGCGGGCGCGGCGCTGCTCGGCGCGATCGTGTCGAGCATCGGCGCGGGAAAGATCTCCGACAAGCTCGACCGCCGCGTCACCGTCGCATTATCCGGCGTGCCGATGACGCTCGCGGCGCTCGGCTTCGCGCTCTTTCCGGACGTGAAGCTCATCTTCGTCTACGCCGCGCTGTTCGGCTTGGGCTTCGGCGGCGTGTTCGCGGTCGGGTGGGCGCTCGCGCTCGACGCGATTCCCGAGATCGGGGACGTCGCGCGCGATCTCGGCGTGTGGGGAACGCTGTCGAGCCTGCCCGCGGTGGCGGCGCCGGGGATCGGCGCGTGGATCATCGCGCACGGCGGAACGACGGCCGGCGGATACCGGTTGCTGTTCGGCGCGGCCGGCGTGTGCTTCGCGATCGGTTCGCTGTGGGTGCTGCGCGTCGGGCACCGCCCGCTGTGGCCGCTGGGATCGCGGCTGCTCGTGGCGCTGACGTGCGCGATCCGCCAGCCGTTGTTCGCGTTGCGCATGCGCGTGCGGCAGTGGGGGCGGCTGCCGCGCGAACGCGGCCCGACGGTGCTGATCGCGAACCACCAGCACGAAGACGAGTCCGAAATCGTGGTGGAGCGCGCCTTCCTGCAAGGCCCGTGGCGACCGCTGTTCACCGCGTCGTCGCGGCGCATGTACGAGCCGGGTTTCTTCGCGCTGCGCATGCCGTGGCTGGCGCCGCTGATGCGCAACGTGAACGCGGGCGAGCTGTTCGTGGCGCTCGGAATGCTGCCGCTCGAGAACGAGCTCTCATCGCGCCCGCTGCGAAGCTTGGCGCACACGCTGCAAGCGAAGCACGGCGATCTGTCGCTCGAGCTCGTGTTTCGCGGCGGCGTGATCGCGGCGCTGCCGCCCGGGACGAAGACGCTGGCGGATCTGCTCGCGCCGAGGCTCTTTGCGGCGAGCGCGACGTACGCGCGCTTGTCGCACGTGCTCGAGCCGTACCGCGGCGAGCTGATGAGCGCGCTGCGCGCCGGCGTCGATGAAGACATCGCGCGCATCGTGAGCGTCGTGCGCCGCGGCGCGACGTTCTTCGTCACGCCGGAAGGTTTCTACAGCACCGACGGCCGCATGCGCCCGCTCAAAGGCATCGTCGACCACCTGGCGCCGATCGCGGACGTGCGCCTCGCAGCGATCGCGTTCGACCCGTTCCGCGGCCGAAGGCTCTCGATGCTGTACCGCATCGTGCAACCGACAGACCCGAACGATCTCGCGACGTCGCTCGCTGCGGCACGGCCTGTCACGACGAGCGCCCTGCTCGCACAGTGGCTGCTCGCGGTCGACCTGCCGTTCGACCGCGGCGAAGCCGGCGACGGCGTCGCGCGGCTGCGCGATGCACTGCCGTCCGGCGCGTTCATCGACCCGGAGCTCGCACGCGACGCCGAACGCTGCACCGCCGAAGCGCTCGACACGCTGGTTGCGCGGGGAACGCTGCTCGCAGAAGGCAGCCGCTGCCGAATCGGCGGCAAACGATCGGACGCGCGCTTTCCGGACGTTCCCGACATGCTCGCGTATCAAGCCGCGTTCGCCGAAGAAACGATCGCGGCGCTGCGAACGCTCTCGCCTATAGCGCCGTAACGCGCGCGACGGCCGGGGCGTCAGTGTACCGTGATCGGGATCTCGCGTGCCGTTTCGACGCCGTCGATGCTGCGCGCGATGATCTGCAGCGTGTAGCCGTGGCGCAGCCACGGCGGGAGCCACCACGGGACTTTGTACGTGAGCGAGAACTTGCCCGGCGCGTCCTGGTGCATCGCGACGGCGCGGTATTCGATGCGCGCCTCGACGTAGTGCACGTTGTCCGATGTTTCGACTGCACCGTGCACCGGGCGGCCCGCGTGAACGTCAGTGGTCGAGATGTTCACCGATTTGATCGCGGGATAACCGTGCGGCGGCGGCGTCGGGCCCACGTGCGAGAAGCCGCCGGCCGGCTCGGCGACGAGTTGCGCGAGGGTGAGGGCCGTGGCCAAAACGGGCGCGAGCATCACCGTCGGCGGTTCCCCGCCCGGCGCGCCGGTGCCCTCATCGCACCGTCACCGAGACCGCGCTCTGCGTCGACGCACCTCGCGCGTCGCGCGCGACGAACGTCACCGGGTAGCTGCCGTGCGCGAACGGCGGCAGTTGCGGGATGGTCGTGTTGCCGGAAAACACACCCGATCCGACGCGCGGCACCGGGACCGACACACCGGCCGCGAACGCCGTCACGCTCACGACGCCGGGCGTCGTGCGAACCACCGCGTTCACGACGGTTCCCGAGCCGACCACGCTCGGGCTGACGCTCGCGCCGAGAATCTGCGGCACGACGGGCGGCGGGGCGGCCTTCGACCCAGCCGCACGCTCGCCCGCGCGGGCCGTCGCCGGCGCATGCGCTGCAGCACCGGGCGCGGTCGTGACGGCGGGCGGCGTTGCAGCAGGGGGCACGGTCGAAGCGGCCGGCGCCAATGTCGGCGCGCCGGCGGCGGCCGTCGCGGTGCTGGTTGCGCCCGCAGTGCCGGCCGTGGTGCTCGTCGTCGTTCCGCGCGCGCATGCGGTCAGGCAGACGGCCGTCGCGAGCGCGGCAGCGAGTGATTTCACGACGGGCGGGACCTCCGAGGCGCAACGCCAGAAGCTGAAGTGAGAGCGCGGGAGCGGCGAGAACAACGCGAAGGTGTTCTCTCCGCCGCGGGAGCTCGCGGTGCGCCGCGGTGCCGACGCCACGCTCAGCGTCGTCGTTCCCCTCTTCAACGAGGCGAACAACATCGACGAGCTCCTTCGCCGCATTCGCAACGTGATCCACGGCCTGAGCGTCGCGCCCGCCGCGTACGAGATGATCCTCGTCGACGACGGCAGCCGGGACGCGACCCTCGAGAAGCTGCTCGGCGCGGCGCACGCCGACCCCCGCGTGCGCGTGATCTCGCTCTCGCGCAACTTCGGCCACCAGATCGCGGCGACCGCGGGCCTCGACGCGGCGCGCGGCGACGCCGTCGTGCTGATGGACGGCGACCTGCAAGACCCGCCGGAACTGATCGACGACTTTCTCGCCAAGTTCCGCGACGGGTACGACGTCGTGTACGCCACGCGCCGGCGGCGCCGCGGCGAGAGCCGCTTCAAGCTGTTCACCGCCGCGCTGTTCTACCGCATCATCCGCCGGCTCACGAACGTGTCGATCCCGGTCGACACCGGCGATTTCCGGTTGATGAGCCGGCGCGTCGTCGCCGCGCTGCGCGACTCGCGCGAACGGCATCGCTTCATTCGCGGTCTGGTGTCGTGGGTGGGCTACAAGCAGACGGGAATCGAGTACGACCGCGCCGAGCGCTTTTCGGGCGAGTCGAAATACCCCGTGTCGAAGATGCTCAAGTTCGCGATCGACGGCATCACCGCGTTCAGCGAGATCCCGCTGCGGCTGGCGACCTGGTTCGGCTTCATCGTCAGCGCCGTCGCGTTCGTCGTGGGGCTGGTCGAGATCGGAATCAAGATCTTCACCGGCTACAACCTGCCCGGCTACACCTCGACGATCTTCGCGATCTTGTTCCTGGGCGGCGTGCAGCTCATCACGATCGGAATCCTCGGCGAATACGTGGGCCGCGTCTACGACGAGATCAAGGGCCGCCCGCTCTACCTCGTTGCGGACAACGTCGGCAGCGGGCTCGACGCACCGTCCGATTCCGAGCCGAGCACGGCGCCCGTCACGAGATAACCGCGCACGTAGTCCGCGACGGCGTCTTCGAGCGACGTGATCGGCTGCGTCCAGCCCGCCGCGCGAAGCCGGTCGATCGTCGCGACCGTGCGGTACTGGTACTTGCCGCGCAGCGCTTCGGGCATCTCCACGTACTCGATGCGCGGCGGGGCGCCGAGCGCCGCGAACACGGCGCGCGCGAGGTCGTTCCAGCTGCGGTCCGTGCCCGAGCCGACGTTGTAGATTCCGGCGGCGCGCGGCGCGCGCGCGAGAAACGCGGTGATCGCCGCGGCGTCCTTCACGTACAGGAAATCGCGCGTCTGCTCGCCGTCCGCGACGCCGTCGCGATAGCTCTTGAAAAGCTCGATTGCGCCGCGCTCGTGAATCTGGTCGTACGCTTTCGCGACCACGCTGCGCATCGTGCCCTTGTGGTCTTCGTTGGGCCCGTAGACGTTGAAGTACTTGATCGCGACGGCGCGGCCCAGCAGGTTCTCGCGGCGCATCCACTGGTCGAACAGGTGCTTGGAGTACCCGTACATGTTGAGCGGGCGCAGGGCGTGCGGATCGAGATCCTCGCGCATGTCGCTCTCGCGAGCGCCGTACGTCGCGGCCGACGACGCGTAGACGAAGCGCGCGCCCAGTTCCAGCGCCCAGCGCGCGATCTCTTGCGAGCGGCGCACGTTGTTCGCGACCAGATACGACGCGTCGCGCTCGGTCGTGGACGAGCACGCGCCGAGGTGGAACACCGCGGAGATCTCGCCGAACGCGCCCGGCTCGCGCGCGATCCGCGCGAAAAACTCCTCGGCGTCGAAGTACTCGGCGAACCGCAGCGGCACGAGGTGGCGCCACTTCTCGCTCGTCCCGAGCCGGTCGACCGCGATGATGTCGTCGATTCCGTCGAGGTTGAGGCGCCGCACGAGCGCGCTGCCGATCAGGCCCGCCGCGCCCGTCACCACGACCCGTCCGGCCGTCCGGCCGTTCACCGCTGAGCTCGCTGCGTCACCATTCATTTCTTAGTTCACCAACGGCCCCGGCGCCGCATCCCTCACCACGGCTTCGACCAGCTTGCGCGGCGGCGGCGCTTCCGCGCCCACCGTGAAGGCGCGCGCGACGGCGCCGGGGTCGAGCGACGGCCCGGCGCACGCCGCGAGCACGTCGCCCGCGCGCACGGCGGTGCCGACGCGCGCGACGAGCCGGATTCCGGCGAACGCACCGTCGGACGCGACGGCATCGCGCGCCAGCTCGCCGAGCGCGGCGGCGTCGATGGCCGTCACGACGCCGCCCGCAGCCGCGCTCGCGGTCGCCCGGTGCGGGTGCGCGACGATTGCGTCGAGGGTCGCGGCGCGGCCGCCCTGCGCCTCCACCAGACGCCCGAGCCGCTCGTACGCGGCGCCCGACTGCAGCGCGTCGAGCGCGCGCGGCTCGATCTCGCGCTCGGGCATGCCGCCCACCCGCAGCATCTCGTGCACGACGGCGAACACCGCCTCGGAAAGGCGCGGATCGCGGTCGTCCCCGCGGAGAAAGTCGCGCGCCTCGACCGCCTCGATCCCGCTCCCGATCGCGGCTCCGAGCGGCTCCTCCATGTCGCTGACCAGCGCGCTCGAGCGCCGGCCGAACGAGGACGCCAGCCGCACCAGCGTTTGCGCGAGCACGGTCGCGTCTGACACGGTCCGCATGAACGCGCCCCGCCCGGCCTTCACGTCGAACACGATCGCGCCGGCGCCCCCGGCGATCTTCTTCGACACGATCGACGCGGCGATGAGCCCGACGGACGGCACCGTTCCGGTGCGGTCGCGCAGCTCGTAGAGCTTCTTGTCGGCCGGCACGAGCCGCTCGGACTGCGCGGCGATCGCGCAGCCGATCGCGTTCACCTGGGCGACGAACGCGTCCGGCGACAGGTCCGTGCGAACGCCCTCGATCGCCTCGAGCTTGTCCAGCGTGCCGCCGGTGTGCCCGAGCGCGCGGCCGGAGAGCTTGGCGACCCGTACGCCGCACGCCGCGACGAGCGGCACCGCGATGAGCGACACCGTGTCGCCGACGCCGCCCGACGAGTGCTTGTCGACGACCGTGCCCGGGCCGCCGAACGCGATCACGTCACCGGAGCGGACCATCGCGCCGGTCAGCGCGGCGATCTCGCCGTCGGCCATGCCCTGGATCGCGCAGGCCATCGCGAGCGCGGCCACCGGGGCGTCGTCGATCTCGCCGTCCACGTAGCCGTCCACGATGCGCGCCCACGTGCCGTCGTCGAGCGCCCCGCCGTCGCGTTTGGCCGCCAGAGCGCGCCGCAGCCAGCCGTCATCCATCCGGCTGCGGATTCGTGCGGCGCCGTCGCGAAGCCCTGGCCGTGCGCATTCGCCCCGGCGTGCCGGTCCGTCTCGCGGTCGCAGCGCTCGCGCTCGCCTGCGCGCTCGCCGTGCCGGTCCGGCTGTCGGCCGACGTGTGGGCGTACGCCGCCTACGGCGCGCTCCTTGCGCACGGCGCCGATCCGTGGGCGCACGCCTACCGCGCGGCGGACGTCGCGCCGTTCGCCGATCCGCTACTGGACGCCGCGCTGCGCGCGTGGGACGGCTCGCTGCCGCGCGACGTCTACGGGCCGCTGTTCACGGTCCCGTGCGCGCTGGTCGTCGCGGCGACGCGGCCTCTGGGGCCGGGCGGAACGATCCTCGTGCTGCGCGTCCTGGCCGCGCTCGCGCTGCTGGGGTGCATCGCGCTCGCCGGGCGCACCCGCCCGCGGCTCGCGTCGCTGCTCGCCTTTCACCCCGTCGTGCTCTGGAGTGCGGCCGAAGGCCACAACGACGTCTTCTGGCTCGCGCCCGTCCTGCTCTCGGGACAGATGCGGGGCGAGACCGCACGACTCGCGCTGCTCGTCGCGGCGACCGCAGTGAAAGCGATCGCCGTCGTCCCGCTCGTCGCGGCGCTCACCGGCCTGCGCGCCAAAGCGGGCCCGATTGCGAACGTGCGCACGGCGCGAGACGGGTCCGCGGGGCAGCGCGGCGTCGCGGCAGCCGTCGCCTTCGCGGCCCTTGCGGTCGCCTATGCGCCGCTGGCGTGGTCGTCGGTCGTGCACGGGGTGGACCATGCTGCGGGTCCGCCGCGCGTGTCGCTGATCGGCGCGCCCGCGCTCGCAGCCTGGTCCGGATCCCCAATTCCGCTCGCCGTCGGCGGCGTGCTGGGCGCCCTCGCGCTGGCGGCCGTCGCTCGCGCGCTGCGCGGGGGCGACGTCCTCGCCGGGGCGACGCTGGCGGGCTGGGTCCTTCTGCCGTCGCCCGCTCCGTGGTACGCGATCTGGCTCGTGCCGGTCATCGCGCTCGCGGGGCGCACGCCCGCATCCGCCGCGCTGCTCGCCGCATCGTTCACCGGCGTCGCGGGGTACGTCCAGGACGCCGTCCCGGGAACCGCGCTCCGCGACCCGGCGTTGCTCGGAGGCACGATGCTCGCCCTATACGCACTCCCCTTGCTCCTCGCGCTCGCCCCCGCGCCCTCGCCGCAGCCCAACCCGGCTCCGCCGGCGCCGCCGCCGGTCGCGACGCCCGCGCCGGCTCCCGCGGCGACAACCACCCCGATCCCGCCGACGCCGACCCCCGCGCCGGCGACGCCGGCCCCGCAGGCGAGCGCGTCGCCGAACCCGTTCGCGTACGTCGTCGCACCGGGCCCCGGCCCGGCCGGCGCGCCGCGCATCCTCGAGATCGCGCTCAACGACCGGGTGCTCCACAAGGGCGGCCTGCTGCTGGTCCGGATCACGACGAGCACCGACGTGACCACCGTCGTCGCGCGCACGATGGGCCACGAGATCGCCGTCCCGCAAGGCGCGCCGGGGTACTTCGCCGGCCAGGAGCAGCTCCCGAGCGGCATCCCCTTCTTCTTGCTCGGCCGGAGCTACCAGGTAGAGTTCGTCGCGACGACGGCCGACGGCCGCAGCACGACCTACTCGCTCCCCGTCCGCCTGGAGCGATAGCGCCGCAAACAAAAACCCCGCGCAGGTCGATTTAGCGCGGGGCTTCCGTCAATCATCGCGGGGCGAGCTTCGGAGCCTGAGCTCGTGGAAGGCCGCTCGAGCGCTAGTTGACGACTTTGACTTCGATCTTGCGGGGCTGCGCTTTCGGGTGCAAGTGGAGGGCCAGGCTCAGCATGCCGTGCTCGACCTTCGCGCCGATCGTCTCGGCATCGACCTCTTCCGGAAGCAGGATCGAGCGCTGGAACGAGCGCCGCTCGGTCTTGCCGGTAACCGTGAGCACGCGGTCCTCGACCGTGACGTCGATCTGATCGGGCTTGAAGCCCGGTACCGGAATCTCGACGTTCCAGCCGTCCTCGGTCTTCTGCACGTCGCCGCTGACGCTGCCGCCGTACTGCGGCGCATTGCCGAACACCGCGCGCAGCGGGTCGAATCCGAACAAGTCGCTCACGAGCCCGCGGCTCCCGCCGTTCGGGCGAACCATCAGATCAGCCATGTCTCCTTGAATCCTCCGAAGATCGCCGCCTTGGCGGGGCGGCCATAATTCTGGCACCACCAATTTTATCGCTCGCTGGCACTCTTGTCAATACACTGCCACCACTGCCGAATGAGAACGCGGTGTGGACGGCATGGCCGCGCACCGAACGTTCCGAATGGGCATGGACCGATGGACGCCCCACCCGCTCCGATCCCGACTCCGGCCGCGGCGCCGAGCCCGACCGCTTTTCAGATTTTCCGCCGGCGGCGCGAACCGCCGGCCCCGCTCGCGACGCCGCACGTCCTCTTGATTCGCGGCTGCCCGCGTTCGGGGACGACGCTCATCGCCGCGATGATCAACGCCAGCCCGGACGGCGCCGTGATCTACGAGTACTCGCTGGACGCGCTCGTGCGCGATCTGCGCGTGCTGCTCGCGTACGACGAGGAGACCGGACGCCGCTTCGCGCTCGCTCCCGAAGGCTTCGAGCTCACCGACGTCGAGTCGGAGACCGCGTACTTCAACGACTTCGGCGACCCGCCGTACGAGCACTATCCGACGGAACAGCGGTTCGGTGCGATCGTGACCGCGGTCGTCGAAGCGACGGTCGGCAAACGCGACGTCAAGATCATCGGTTCGAAGACGCCCGGCTCGGTGGTCGCCGACGGCCGCGCCGCGCTGTCGCCGTACTTCAGCGACATTCGCTATCTGTTCATGGTGCGCAACCCGCTCGATACCATCAACTCGATGATGAACCGGCGCAACCTGACGCAGATCGGCGCGGACGAGTGGGAGATCACCGACATCGACGGCGCCATTGCGGAATACCGCCAAAACGTTCTGGCGCTGATGTCACACGTCGCGGACGATCCCGCCGCGTGCTACGTCGTCAAGTTCGAGGATCTCGTGGCGCGCAGCGCGGACGTCGTCGCGCGGCTGGAACACTTTCTCGGTATCCCGCTTCACGACACGCGCCGGCTCGTACAGCCGCAAACCGAAACGCGGATCATCCTGACGGCGGAAGAGCGCGCGCGCGTCGACGCGGCGTTCGGAGACGCGATCGCTTCGTGGCCGGAAAAACATCTCATCGGCACGGGTGACGACGCGGTCGGCGAGCTGGCCGAGTTCGTCGAGAAACTCACGCCCGGTGTGCGCTACCGGTACGGAGCTCCGGACAGCACGAGACGGTTCCTCGGCGCCGCGTGGAACGTCCTCGAGGAGGGCGGCGTGTGGAGCGGGAGCACGGATGCCGACCTGTTCTTCACCGTCGAGAAAAGCGGCGAGTACGTGATCTCGGTCGAGCTGAGCTGCATCTTGGTCGGACCGCAATCGTCGAAGAGCGTCGCGGTGGAGCTCAACGGTGCGACCTTGTTTCGCGGGACGGCGATTGCGACCGAGGCGCCGATCATCGACGTCACCAGCGGCGACACCGAGCTGTTCCCGGCGCCGGGTCCGCGCACGGTCCTGTGCGGGCCGGTCGCGCTCGAAGCCGGCCGCGTCAACCGGCTCGTGCTGCGGACCGACGACGCGCGCTCGCCCAAGGCGCTCGGCGTGTCCGAAGACCCGCGTTCGCTCGGGGTCTATTTGCACGGGCTGCTGGTGAGCAAAGCGGCGGAGAAGCGCACGACCAACGGGACTCCATCCCAGTGGAAAGTCCATCGCCGGACACCCTGACGCGTGGTACTCTAGGAGGCCGTGCCGCAGACCGCCCTCGCCCCTAGCCTCGTCCGTGCCCTCCCCGCTTCATCGCGCCCGCTCGCGGAGCTGATCGAGCGCGTTCGCAGCCCGCTCTCCGCGCGCGGGCTCGCGTTCGCGCTGCACGAGACCACCGCGTCGGCACGGCCGTATCTGCTCGCGGCACTGCAGGACGTGCTCCGCGGCCAGATGTTCGTCGTCGTTCCGACCACCGACATCGCCGAGCGGACGTTCACGGACCTGACGTACTATCTCGGCGAGCGCGCGACGGCCGCGGTGGCGCTGCTGCGCGCGCGGGACGAGACGCTCGGCGCGATCGAGTCGCCGTCGGAGCGCAGCGCGCGCATGACGCTGCTCGCCGACATGTGCGCGCGCAAGCCGCAGATCATCGTTGCGCCCGTCGCAGCACTGCGCCAGTACGTGATCCCGCGCCGCGTGTTCGAGGACGCCTCGCTGCAGCTGCGGGCCGGCGACGGCGCCGGCTGGGATGCGACGCTCGAGCGGCTGTACCGGCTCGGCTATTCGCGCGTGGACGTGGTGAGCGCCGCGGGCGAGTACGCCGTGCGCGGCGGCATTCTCGACGTGTTCCCCGCGACCGCCGACCAGCCGGTGCGCATCGAGTTCTTCGGCGACGACGTCGAGTCGTTGCGGCCCTTCGAGCTGCAGTCGCAGCGCTCGAGCGGCACGCTGGACGCGGTGGCGATCACGCCGTGGCTGGAGATCCTGCGCGAGGAGCGCTTGCGGGAGAACGTGCTCGCGCGCGCGACCGGCGAGCCCAACGTGATCTCCGCGTTGCGCGCGTATCTCGGCGCCGGGAACGACGTGCCCGAACCGTGGCTGAGCCTCGCGTACGACGAGCACGCGACGATCCTCGACTACTTGCACGCCGAGTCGCTCGTGGTGCTCGAAGAGCCCGGAATGCTCGACACCGTGGAGCGCGGCCTCGAGGAGGAGCGCGCGCGCGGCGCCGAGGCGCTGATGGCCGGCGTGGATTCCGGCGAGTTCGACGTGCGCGACGACGAGGTCGGCGAAGCGCTGCTCGCGGACGTGGTCGCACCGTATCCGCGCCTCGCGGATCATCGCGAGCGGCTCGCGGCGCGGCGGGTGCTCACGATCACCGGCGGCATCGAAGTGGGCGATCTCGGCTGGCTGCCGCGCGCGATGGACGCGTTCGTGCTCGAGACGCGCCCGGCGGAACATTTCAACCGGCGCATCGAGATGTTCACGCAGCAGGTGCGCGAGTGGGTCGCCGCAGGCGACACGCTGTGGCTGGTTGCGACGGGCGCGTCGCGCTTGGCCGAGATCCTGCGCGCGGCGAACGTCAGCGTCGAGCGCAGCGCACCGTTCGTGCATCTGCGGGCCGCAGGCACCGACGGCGTCGCGATGATGCGCAAGACCGGCACGGTGTACGTCGACCAGGGCTCGGTCGAGAGCGGGTTCTCCATACCCGCGCTGCACCTGCACGTGCTCGGCGACCGCGAGATCTTCGGCCAGCCCGCCAAGCGCGTGAAGCTGCGCGCGATCAAAGAGGGCGTCCCGGTCACGCTCGCCGACCTCAAGGTCGGCGATTACGTGGTGCACGCCGTGCACGGCATCGGGCAGTATCTCGGCTTGCGCACCGAGACCATTCTCGGCGCGACAAGCGACTATCTCGATCTGCGGTACGCGGGCACGGACCGCATGCTGGTGCCGGTGCATCAGATGCACCAGGTCACGAAATACAGCGCGAACGAAGGCGCCGCGCCGCGCCTTTCAAAGATGGGCGGCGCGGACTGGGCGCGCACGAAGACGCGCGTGTCGGAGAAGCTCGCCGCCATCGCTGACGGGCTCGTGGAGCTGTACGCGGAGCGCGAGGTTGCGCGGGGGCACGCGTTCGCGCCGGACACGCCGTGGCAGGCGGAGCTCGAGGAGGCGTTCCCCTACGACCCGACGCCCGATCAGGCCAAAGCGATCGACGACAGCAAGCGCGACATGGAGTCGCCCAAGCCGATGGACCGCCTCGTGTGCGGCGACGTCGGCTACGGCAAGACCGAGGTCGCGGTGCGCGCGATCTTCAAGGCGATCGCCGACAAGAAGCAAGTCGCGGTGCTCTGCCCCACCACGCTGCTCGCGTCGCAGCACCACCGCACGTTCTCCGCGCGCTTCGCGCCGTTTCCCGTGCGCATCGAAGAGCTGTCGCGCTTCAAGACGAAAAAAGAAGCGCAGGCGATCCTCAACGACGTCGCGGCCGGCAAGGTGGACGTCGTGGTCGGCACGCACCGCATCTTGCAGAAGGACGTCGTGTTCCGCGACCTCGGCTTGATCGTGGTGGACGAGGAGCAGCGTTTCGGCGTGATGCACAAGGAGCGCCTGAAGCAGCTCAAGGCGACGGTGGACGTGCTGACGTTGTCGGCGACCCCGATCCCGCGCACGCTGCAGATGTCGCTGATGGGTGTGCGCGATCTGTCGCTGATCCAGACCGCGCCGAAGAACCGCATGTCGATCAAGACGGTCGTCGTGCCGGCGTCCGACGCGGTGGTGCAGCGCGCCATCACCAACGAGCTCGACCGCGGCGGCCAGGTGTACTACGTGCACAACCGGATCGAGTCGATCTACGGCGTCGCGCGCGCGCTGCAGCAGCTGGTGCCCAAAGCGCGGATCGCGGTGGGCCACGGCCAGATGCGCGAGCACGAGCTGGAACCCGTGATGAGCCGCTTCATCGACGGCGAGGTGGACGTGTTCGTGTCGACCACGATCATCGAGAACGGGATCGACATTCCCAACGTCAACACGATCGTCGTGAACGACGCCGACAAGTTCGGGCTCGCGCAGCTCTATCAATTGCGCGGGCGCGTCGGCCGCTCCAACCACCAGGCGTACGCGTTTCTGCTGTACCAGGCGCACAAGGCGCTCAGCGAGGACGCGAAAGCGCGGCTCGAGGCGATTCGCGAGTTCACGCACCTGGGCAGCGGGCTGCAGATCGCGATGCGCGACCTCGAGATTCGCGGCGCGGGCAACTTGCTCGGCGCCGCGCAGTCGGGCTTCATCGGCGCGGTCGGCTTCGAGACGTACGTGCAGCTGCTGGCCGACGCGATCGCCGACCGCAAGGGCGTCGCGCACGAGCGGGAGGATGCCCGCGAAGCGGTGATCGACGTGAAGCTCGACGCGTACGTACCCGACGACTACATCCCGCAGCTCTCGCAGAAGATCGCCGTGTACCAGCAGCTCGCCGCGGCGCGCACGATCGACCAGGTCGACGAGACCGTGGCGTCCGTGCGCGACCGCTTCGGCGCGCCGCCGCCGGAGTTCGAGGCGCTGGTGGAGATCACGCGCCTGCGGGTGCTCGCGCTGCGCGTCGGCGTGACGCGCGTCGTGATCAACGAGCAGCGCCTCACGCTGGGCGTGGGCAGCGGCTTCACGCTCGATCCGGCGTCGATCCCGCGCCTCCAGTCGCTCACCAAGAACAAGTTCCGCTTCGGCGAGGGCAAGATCACGATCGACCTTCCGGCGCGGTCGGCAGCGGAGCAGCTGCCGACGCTCCACGCGCTGCTCGAAGCGCTGTAGTACGCGCGCACCGTTGACTCGAGGTGCGAGGATGCCGTAGCCTTGGCGGCATGGGTGAGGGACGGCCGGTTCTTCCGGCCGACGAGCATTTGCCGTGCTGCGGCCATACGCGGCGGATGCACGCGCCGGCGTGCGAGTACTGGGTTCCGGGAACGCGGCTCGAGCCGCCGCGCATGTGCGGCTGCGACGGCCGCGCCCGCGAGGAGCCGCTAGACCGCCCGGACGTCTCCGGTTAGCTTCGCGCCGCCGCCGAAGAACGGCGAGGTGAGCGCCGAAAGCAAATTCGCGTCGGCGGAGCTGGTACGATCTTCCGCAGCCAAGGCGATCATGACGTCGGCGATCTCTTTGTCCCATTGGCGGCCGCGGCCGTCCGCCAGCGCTGCGATCGCCTCCCCGTAGGTGAGCGCGCGCCGGTACGGACGGTCGCTGGTCATCGCATGGAAGGAGTCGGCGACACTGACCACCCGCGACTCCAGTGAAATCTCGTCTCCGCGCAAGCCGTACGGATAGCCGCGCCCGTCGAACCATTCGTGATGCGTCCCGACGATCGGCGCGTATTGCGCGAGCGCGGGGATCTGCGAAAGGATCTCGGCGCCGGCTTCGGCGTGGCGCTTCATGATCTCCCACTCGTGCGCTTCGAGCGCGGTGGGTTTTAGCAGGATCGCGTCGGGCACGCGGATCTTGCCGATGTCGTGCAGGATGCCGGCGCGCACGATGCGCTCGGTGGTGACGGTGTCGAGGCCCATGCGCGCCGCGATGCGCCGCCCCCATTCGCCCGTGGCGCGGGAGTGGTTGCACGTCGCGTCGTCGCGGGCACGCAGCATCGCGAGCAGGCTTTCGATCGCGGCGTACGACGCCGCGTCGGCGTCGTTGCGGGGCGCGGGCATGTCGTCGAACATCTGCGCGGCGGCGCGCGCTTTGACGATCTCGAGGAAGACGACGATCGTCGCGAGGTCGCCGTGCTCGTCGTGCGCGAGCTCCTCGACCGCCTCGCACGCGGCGTCGACCATGGCGACGACCAGCGCGGCGGGATGAGCGTGGCGCACCATGCGCGACCAGTGGACGATGACGTCGGGGGCGCTGTCCGCGATGGAGTTGGCGAGCGCGTGGACGAGCGTCCGCACGATCAGCGGCGAGACGCAGACGCCTTGGCGGCGCTGCAAGCGCGCGACGATGCCGTTCGACAGCTCGACGCGTCGTTCGCCGAGAAGCTCCGCGATGTGCGCGCGGCTGGAATGCGGCGCATCGTTCAGGATGTCGTCGTCACGCATGATCTCGGGATCCTAGCCGGCGTACACCGGGCGCAATGTGGTTCCCGTGCTCGAGCGCCGGATGCCCAGAGCATCGCGCTCGATCTGCGCCACCCGGTTCACCACGTCGTGCAGCCCGATGCGCGAGAAATCGTTCATCTCGTCGATTACCGTTTGTCCGGCCGCGGCGAGAACGTCGTCGAGATCGCTGCACCATTCTTCGGCCCGCGTGAGGAAGTCGCGCAACGGCTTGATGTCGGCGCCGTCGAGCACGTTGCGGACGAGCGTCGTCACGGACTCGACCAAATTCATGTTATCCGAGCTCGCCGCCATCGAGGTGCACGTCTGGATGAACAGGCGCGTCGTGTCGAGATGACGAGCGTCACTGGCAAGCTGGTACATCGTGCTAGTTCGTTACCGGCGGAATTCCGGGCAGGCCGGTGTGCAACACGGATAGTACGGCATTGAAAACCGACCAAACGACATGCGTCGCTTCAGCCATGATAAAAGCCCTCTTCGAATGACGAGCGGAAGTGGACAGAGCATATCTCCGGGGGCGCCCCGGCGCATGGGGCAAACGCCTCATTCCCGCCGCAAACCCGCGCCGTATCGCGGTTTTTCGGAAAATTTAGTTCAGGTATAGATACCGAGGTCGCGTGCGCGCTGGATCGCCTGAGCGCGGTTGGCGACGTGCAGCTTCGCGTAGATGTTCCCGACCTGACGCTCGACCGTCTTCCTCGACTTACCTAGCGAAGAGGCGATCGTCGCAAGCGTCATGCCGGTCGGCAGCGCCTTGAGAACCTCGATCTCGGCGCCGGTCAGCGTATACGCCGGGCGGGCCAGATTCGCCGCGCGGCACGATTCGTTCAAGAACAGCGCATACCCGCGCATCATCGGCGGGACCCGGTCCATGTCGATCCCGTCGTTGCCGACGATCGCCGCGAACCGCTGCTCCGGATCCACCGTTCGCGAAAGCGCGCGGCGCCCGCGAACGGTATCGCCGAGGACGATGCACACGGCGGCGGCCAGAATTCGTGCATATCTGCGGCGCCGCGCGTCGAAGAGGGGCTCGCTGCCGGAGCGCTCCGCGGTTTCGCTGATCGTTCGGCGCGCGATACGGCGAGCGAGATCGACGTGCCAAGTCGAAAGTGCCGCGACGGCGAGAAGCGCGTCGCACAGCGCGCGTTCGGCCAGCGAAAGCGACTCGGTCTGCCGCAGCGACGTGAGCGCGACGCGTGCCGTGTCGAAACGCCCAGCCCAGCCCATGGACAACACCTCGGAGATCGTCGCCGAGTAGCGCTCGCGGTATTGTTCGTTCAATGGCCGGGAAAGAAGCCGCCCGCGCAGGGACGTGAAGCGGCGTACGTCGCCCGCTTCCGCGGCGATATCGAGCTGCGCGAGAAGGCCGTAGTTTTCCATCGAGGCGTCTTCGCCGAGGTGCGCGCTCATCGTGATGCGCCGTGCGTAATAGCGCGCCACGTCGGGGTCGCCGACCCAGTCGTTCGCGAGCAGATAGAGCAGGGAGTATGCCATCGCGGCGTTTCGATGCGCTTCGAACCGCTCGTACCAGCGCGCCGTTTCCAGCGCGCGGTCCTGGGCCTCGTCGAAGTCCTCGCGATAGAACGCTGCCATCGCGGTTCGGTTCAGAACGCGGCAGACGATCGCCGGATTTTCGACCGCCCGTCCTTTGTCGAGCGGTTCGCGCGCCGGCCCCGCGCTCGCCGCGTCGTTCCCTTGCCGTGCCGCGACGATGGCGCGCGTTGCCATGAAAGCCGGCGCGAGCTCGGGCGTGCTGTCGTCGGTCGCCGCGAGTGCCTCTTCGGTCTCGTCGATTCGATTCGCGTTGAGGAGCAGCGGCGTGAGAAGTTCCAGCAGATATTGGCGTTCTCGCCCGCCGCAGTGCGCTGTGGCGCGCTTCAGCAGCGCCGTCGCGCCCGGAACGTCGCCGTCGCTCACGGACTTCATCGCGCGCAGGCCGATGGCGATCGGATTGCGGATGCGTTCGGACGCAGGGAAGCGGGCAAGGGCGGCGTCGATCTCCGCGCGCCTGCCCTCGGTCGCGATTTCGTAGAACCGTTCGAGCGTGAGAGCGTGCTCGGCGGCCTTCAGCACGACGTGCTTTCGTGGCGGAAGCCGCCGGTGCTCCTGACGCGGCCCATCGCCGCACGGATTACCGACGTCCGCCTGAACTCCTGTGCGAACGGTGCTCGCGCGATCGCCGCCGGAAGCTTCCGCGTCGCCGAGCAACACGACCGTGTTCTCAGTCGCCAAGGATGGACGTCTCTACTGCCGTTCCCGGCCGGAACACGCACGTCTTGGTTGCGCGCGGCAATGCGATGCGGACGGGCACGCGCTGCGTCACCTTGACGAAGTTCGTCGGCGCCGACAGCGACGGCATGGACGACAGCGCGTTCTGCGCGACCGGCGCGAAGCCGACGACGGTGCCGCGAACCTTCGCGCCGCCGCACGCGTCGACCGAGATCTCGACCGGCATGCCGGGCCGGATGCGGTTGATCTGCGTCTCCTTGTAGTTCGCGGTGACGTAGATGCGGTTCGCCGGCGAGATCGTCACGACGGCTTGGCCCGCGTTGAGCGTTTGGCCCTCTTCCGCGTTGCGTGCGGACACCCAGCCGTCGACGGGCGCCACGATGCGCGTGTCGCGCAGCGCGAGCTGGGCGATGCGCACTTGCGCCGCCATCGCGTCGGCCTGCGAGCCCGCCGCCGCGGCGGTGTTGCGTTTGTTCGCGACCCGCGACGGCGCGGCGGCGGCCGCGGTCTTCGCTTGCGCGATCGGAATCTGCGCCGCGGACGCGGACGTCCCGCTCGTGGCGGCCGTCGCGTTCGCGCGCTGCTGCTCGAGCGCGGCTTGCGCCATGCGCACCGACGCGGCCGCCGCTTCGCTCTGCGCCACCGCCGCGTCGACCGCCGCGCGCGCTTGCGCGACCGTCGCGACCGCGGCTTCCTGCGTGGCCGGCGCCACATAGCCTTCGCGCGCGAGCGCGTCGAAGCGCTCGCGGTCCGCCTGCGCCTTGCGCAGCGTCTCGCGCGCGGCCGGCACGGCCGCTAACGCGGACGACAGCTGCGACCGTGCCGACGCGACTTGCGCTTGCGCGACCGCCACGCCGCGCGACGCCGCGGTGGCTTGCAATTCCGCGAGGGCGGCCGATTTGCGCGCCGCGTCGACGCCGCCGGTTTGCTCTTGCACCTGCGCCGATTGCAGCTGGCCTTCGAGCGCGGCCGCATCGCCGGCGGCGTTCGCGGACGCGCGCAGCGAGCGGAGGTTCTGCTCGGCGAGGTCCAGCGCCGCGCGTTCGTTCGCGTCGTCGAGCACCACCAGCGTCTGCCCGCGGCGCACGAACTGGTTCTCTTCGACCACCACGCGGGCGACGCGCTCCGCGACGCGGCTCGTGACGAACACCTGGTTCGTGTCGATCAGCGCGTCGTCCGTGTAGACGCGGTGGCGGTCGACCAGCAGCCAGTGCCCGCCGAAGTAAAGCGCGACGGCGGCGACGGCGGCGCAGGCCGCGATGCGCAGCCACGGCGGGCGCGGAGCCGGCAGCTTCACGGCGGATGCGACCACGCTGGCCTTCGTCCCGATCCCTCTTGCGCCGCTGCTGATGCGTTCTTCGGTCGTTTCGTCCGCGACGATGCTCATACGGGGTCGGCTGCCTTTCGCGGAACGAGGTTGAACAGGAGCAAGAACGGGATCGACACGACGAACAGGATCGCGACGATGAAGAACGTCTCGGAGTACGCCGCGGACGTCGCGGCGCGCGCGACCAATTCGCCGAGGACCGGCATCGACAGCGCGGACGCGTCGCCGTTCGAATACCCGTGGGCCGCGAACCAGCGCTGAATCGCGACGAGTCCCGGATCGCTGAACAGCGTCGCGTGGCGCACGCGGCTCGCCGTCAAGGACGTCGCCGCGATCCGGTTCTGAACGATCAGCGTGCCCAGGATCGCAAAGCCGAGTCCGGCGCTCACCTGGCGCGTCAGCGCGCCGAGGCCCGACGCGGCGTCGACCAGGCGCTTGGGCACCTGCGACATCATCAGCACGTTCAGCGGCACGTAGAGCAGCCCGACGCCGAATCCCTGGATGAAACGCGGCATGAGAGCGTGATCGAACCCCGGGCGGTCGCCCAGAAAAGCGAACCAGAACGTACCGCCGGCGCACAGCGCGAGACTTACCGCCGACAGCCAGCCCGCCGGCACCCATTTGCTGAGCCGCCCGGATATCTCGGTGCCGATGATCACGCCGACCGCGTTCGGGACCATGACGAACCCCGCCATGTCGGGTCCGTAGCGCAACACGTCTTGCATGTAGAGCGGCGCGATCAGCGCCGTCCCGGTGAAGCCGACGCCCGTGATGAGCGCGAGCACCATCGCGACCGCGTACGACGGGATCGCGACGGGTCTGAAGTCGACGAGCGGCACCGCGGCGCGCAGCTGCATGCGAACGAAAATGAACAGCGCGGTGCACGCGACCGCCGCCGCGAGCGTGACGTCGAACGACGCGAACCACTGATGCCGCGGCCCTTCTTGCACGACGTACTGCAGCGCCGCGAACCCGACGACCATGATCGTGAGCGCGCCCCAGTCGAAGGCGCTTCGCTCGCCGCGCTCGCTCTGATCGCGCACGACCGCGCCGATCAGGAATAGCGACACGATGCCCAGCGGAACGTTGATCAGGAAGATCCACGGCCACGTCGCGTTCGACAGGATCCAGCCGCCCAGCGCGGGCCCGAGCGCCGGCCCCGCCATCACCGACACGCCGTACACCTTGAACGCGGACGACAGCTCTTCGGCGGGATACGCGTCGACCAGCGCCGCCATCGCGAGCGGCATCAGCAGCCCGCCGCCGATGCCTTGCACGAACCGCATCGCGACGAGTTGCTCCAGCGAACCGGCCATCGCGCACAAAAGCGATCCGGCGGTGAAGCAGACGACCGCGTACTGAAACGCCCGCTTGCGGCCCAGGTTGGTCGCCACCCAGCCGGTGAGCGGCATGACGAAGATGCCGGCAAGCACGTAGATCGACGAGATCCACGACGCTTCGTCGATCGAGGCGCCGAGATTCCCCGCCATCGTGTCGAGCCCAACGTTAACTACCGTCCCGTCTATGAGCGCCATCCAACTCGGGATGAGCACGGCAATAGTGACGAGACGCAAATAGGACTTCGACGCCCGCGCCGCCCCATTGGTCACCGCGGCATTCTAACCTATCCGCGCCACCAAAGGAAGAGGTCTGCGCCGCGCGGCTGCACAGCGTGCAATCGGCCAGCCGAGGAGCGCGACCAGCTTCTTGCCCGGTTAGAACAAGCGCGTCTCGGCGAGGTCCAGGTCGTACTGGACCTTGCGGAAGATGTCGTCGGGGATCTCCCCGCCGTCGCGCAGCTCCCTGATCGCGCGGCGCTCGGCGTGCAGCGCTGCGGTCTGCGCTTCGTGGTCGAAGCGGCTGGCCGGGGTCTCGTCCTCGCCGGCGCCGGTGGCGTGCGAGCGCAGGTGCTCGATGCGGTGGACGTACTCGTCCCGCAGGCGCTCGAGCACCTCGCGCTCCTCGCGTGTCAGCTCCCGCGCGCCGAGCTCGTCGATCTTGCGCACGCCCGCTTCGAGCGCCGCCACGCGCACCTCGATCTCGCGCGCGTCGCCGTCGCCCTCGTCGCGGCCCAGCCGCAGCCACCGCACGAGCGGAATCAGCGAGAGTCCTTGGCCCACCAGCGTCACGAAGATGACGACGAACGTGATGAACACGATCGCGTCGCGGCCCGGAAACGGCGCGCTGTTCGCCGCGGTGAGCGGGAGCGCGAGCGCCGCGGCGAGCGACACGATCCCGCGCATGCCCGTCCAAGCGACCAGCGCCACGTTCTGCCACGGTGGGAACGGATCGCGCTCGCGCAGCCGCGGAAACAGCGCGCGCGGAAGCCAGTTCGCGAAATACACCCACCCGATGCGCACGACGATCAGCAGCGCGCTGATCGCGAGCGCTGCCGGCAACAGCGCGCGCGCGTCCGCGCTCTGCACGAAGCCGCGCAGCTGCAGCCCGATCGCGAGAAACACGTAGGCGTTGATGACGTAGATCCACAGCGCCCACACGTTCTCGCCGACAAGCCGGGTCTCGGGCGAGTACACGACCGGCGAACGCCGCCCGAGCAGCGTTCCCGCGACCACCGTGGCGAGCACTCCCGACACGTGCAGCGCCTCGCCGCCGAGATAGGCGGCGTACGGCGTTCCGATGATGATCAAGTTGTCGATGAGCGAGTCGCTCAGCTCGAACCGGTTGAGCGCGCGCGCGAGCCGCTCGACGCACCATTCCACCGCGACGCCGACCGCGATCCCGCCGAGCGCGACGATCACGAACGCGCCCGCCGCGCCGGCCAGCGAGAACCCGCCGGCGACCGCCGCGACGACCGCGAAGCGGTAGATCACCAGCGCCGTCGCGTCGTTGACGAGCCCCTCGCCTTCGAGCACCGCGACGATGCGCCGCGGCACGGCGAAACGCTCGAACGTCGCGATCGCGGCGACGGCGTCGGGCGGCGACACGATCGCGCCGAGCACGAACGCCGCGGGCCACGTCAGCTCCGGAACGATGCGGTGCGCGACGAGCGCGACGACGACCGTGCTCAGGACGACCAGCCCGACGGCGAGCAGCAGAATCGATCGCAAGTTTCCGCGGAACAACGTGAGATCGGTGGACCAGCCGCCGCTGAACAGCAGCGGCGGCAGGATCGACAGAAAGATCCACTCCGGCGCGATGCGCACGGGCGGAAGCCCCGGCACGAACGCGAGCGCGGTGCCGGCCAGCACGAACACGATCGGGTACGGCAGCGAGAACCGCTTGGAAACGATCGCGAACGCGACCGCAGCCGCGAGGCCGAGGACCAGCAGCACCGGCTCGCTCATCGCGCAGTCGATCCGCCGCACGGCGTGCCGCTTCCCCTGTGGCGGCGGACGCGCGTGGCAGGCAGCGTGCGAGCGGGTATGCCGTAAGGTGCGGCGCGACGAGAGACTCCCGGGCCAGATCGACGACGCCATCGAGTCGACGGCCGAGCTCGAGCGCAAAGCGCTGGCGGGCGCGTCGCTGCAGCAGCGCGCCATCGAGCGCTTCACACTGCTGGTCGGCCGCCCGCGCACGGTCGGCGTCATCCTGGTGGTCGTCGCGATCTGGATCGCGATCAATGCGGCCCTCGCCCTGAGCGGACGGCCGCAAATCGATCCGCCGCCATATTACTGGCTCGACGGCGTGATCGGCTTGGCGGCGCTGCTCATGACGATCCTCATCCTCACGACCGAGAACCGCATGAGCGAGATCGAGGAGCAGCGCTCGCGACTGCACCTGCAGATCAGCATCCTCGCGGAGCGCAAAGCCGCGAAGATCATCCAGCTGCTGGAAGAGCTGCGCTACGACATGCCGCAGGTGGAGAACCGCGAGGACCGCGAGGCCCAGGAGCTTACCCTGCCGACCAACCCGCACGAGGTCGCCAAGGAGCTCGAGAAGCGCACGCCGGCCCGCGGGGAGCTGCCGCAGGACTAGCCGGCGCCGGAAAGGCGATCCGGAGGAGGGGAAGGCCGTGCCCCGAATCCGGGGCAGGTCGCGCGGTGGGCAACGGCCTCCGCTCTTTTCACGTCGTCCCCCCTGTACGGAGATCCGATGTCCCGAATACTCCGCGCCGCCGCCGCACTCGGCACGGCCGCGCTCTGCTTCTCACTCGCCGCGTGCGCCAACAGTTCGGGCGGCGGCAACGTCGCGTCGGTGAACGGCCAGGCGATCAGCCGCGCCGACCTCGACCGCAAGCTCGAGTCGAGCGCCGCCGCCAAGCAAGTGCTGTCCCAAATGGTGCAGCAGACGCTGCTCGACCAGTACGCGCGCGACAAGAAGGTCGACGTTACGCAGGCCGAGATCGACAAGCGCGAGACCGAGATCAAGGCGAAGTATCCGGCGGGCCAGTTCGACTCGATGGTCAAGCAGCAGGGCTACACGGAGCAGGACGTCCAGAACATCCTCAAGGGCCAGATCGTGCTCGAGAAGGCCGTCGCGCCGCAGATCCACGTCAGCGACGCGGACCTCAAGGCGTACTTCGACAAGAACCACCAGCTGTTCGACAAGCCCGAGCAGGTCAAGGCGCGCCACATCCTGGTGGCCGACCCCAACGTCGCGAAGCAAGTGCTCGCGAAGGTGAAGGCCGGCGGCAACTGGGACGCGCTCGCCAAGCAGTACTCCACCGACCCGTCTTCCAAGGACAAGGGCGGCGATCTCGGCTACTTCGGCCGGGGTCAGATGGTGCCCCAGTTCCAGGACGCGGCGTTCGGCGCGAAGGTCGGCCAGATCGTCGGTCCGGTGAAGTCGCCGTTCGGCTACCACATCATCCAAGTCGTGGACAAGAAGCCGGCCCAGAAGGCGACGTTCGCGAGCGCGCACGACCAGATCAAGACGACGCTCACGCAGCAGCAGCAGGGCCAAGCCGCGCCGGCGTTCGTCGCGAGCCTGCGCCAGACCGCGAAGATCGACGTGTACGACGACCGCTACAAGGACGCGTTCCCGCCGCCGGTTCCGTCGCCGGGCGCAGCGGCCAGCGGCGCCGCCGCGCCGGCCAGTGCGGCGCCGGCGAGTGCGGGGCCTGCGAGCGCAGCCCCGGCGAGCGCAGCTCCCGCGCCCGCCGCGACCAAGTAGCACCCGCCACGCCCTTCGACGGGCTCAGGACAGGCCGAGGCGGGAGTCGGAACGACCCCGCCTCGCGAACCCTCGCACGGCCGTGATTCGCATCGTTGGCCTCGGACCGGGTGACCCCGGCCTGCTCACGCTGGGCAGCCGCGAGTCGTTGCGCGCCGTGGGGCGCGCCGCGACGGTGCTCGCGCCGCCGGAGCTCGTGCGCTTTCTGGAAAGCGACGGCGTCGCGATCGAGCGCACGTTCATATCCGATCAAGGCCTGTTCATGCGCGGTTCCAGCGAGGTGATCGACGGGTTCGTCGAGCGCGTCGACCACCGCGACCTCGGGCTCGGCGTGCTGGGCAACCCGCTGTCCGATTTCCTCGGCCTGCCGATCCTGCTGCGCGCGCTCGAGCGCCGCGGCGTCGACGCGGAGATCATTCCGGGCATGCCGCGCGCGACGCTGTCCGCGTCGATCACCATGCCGCTCATCCCGCTGCCGCCGGGCTCCACGCACCACACCTGGGACGATCTCGTGGAGATCATGGCGCGGCTGCGGCGCTCGTGCCCGTGGGACCGCGAGCAGACGCACGCGTCGCTGGTGCGCTATTTGATCGAGGAGACGTACGAGGTCGTCGACGCGATCGAGCACGGCAACGACGGTGAGCTGTGCGAAGAGCTCGGCGATCTGCTGTTCCAGATCGTGTTCCACTCGCAACTCGCGACCGAGCGCGGCCGCTTCTCGGTCGCCGACGTGATCGACGGCTTGTCCAACAAGATGATCCGCCGCCATCCGCACGTGTTCGGCGACGTCGCGGTCGCCGACGTCGACGCGGTGTGGGCCAACTGGGAGCAGCTCAAATCCGAAGAGGCCGTCGGCCAGAAGCGCACGTCGAAGCTGGACGGCATTCCCAAGCACATGGCGGCGCTGCAGCGCGGCCAGAAGATGCAGGAGAAAGCGGCGCGCGTCGGGTTCGACTGGACCGACGCCCGCGACATCACCGAGAAGCTGTCCGAAGAGCTGCGCGAGCTCGCCGAAGCGCGGCTGCGCGCCGGCGATCTGAAGCCGGAAGACCCGCACGTGCGCGAAGAGCTGGGCGACGTCATCTTCACCGTGGTGAACCTCGCGCGCCGGCTCGGCATCGACGCCGAAGGCGCGATGCGCGACGCGAACGACAAGTTCGAGCGGCGTTTCCGCTACATGGAAGCGTATGCGATCGCGGGCGGAAAGCAGCTCAACGACATGTCGCTGGACGAGCTCGAGGATCTGTGGCAGCAGGCGAAGACGGCGGCGTGACGCCGGGCAGCGGCGATGTCGCCCCGTCCGCCGGCGAGGTGCTGATTCGCCTGCGGATGAGCGCGCACGACGCGCACTACGGCGGCAACCTCGTGGACGGCGCGCGCATTCTCGGCTTGTTCGGCGACGTCGCGACCGAGCTGCTGATCCGGCACGACGGCGACGAAGGCTTGTTCGTCGCGTACGATCTGGTGGAGTTCAAGGCGCCGGTCTACGCCGGCGACTACATCGAAGCGCGCGGCCGCATCACGCGCACCGGCAACACCTCGCGCACGATGGAGTTCGAAGCGCACAAGGTGATCGCGTCGCGCACCGACGTATCGCCGTCGGCGGCCGACGTGCTGGACGAGCCGGTGCTGGTCGTGCGCGCCCGCGGCACGTGCGTGACGCCGAAAGCGTCGCAGCGCGCATTCCGCGCGTAGGCCCGCGAGCGGTTTGGCTGATATCCGAGACAACCGGATGATGAATCGGTCGCGCGAGCCGAGGCCGTTACATCCGACGAGGCGACCGGCCGGTGGTAAGCGAACGGTAAGCGACGGCCGGGAGAATCTGCGGAGTGCCCGTCTCATGGACGGAACGGGCCGTTTGCTTCGAGCACATATCGTTCTGCAAAGGGGTCGCTAATGATTCAGGATCAGTCCCAGTCTTCGTTCGGTCTTGCGCCCAATGTGGCCGCCGGGCTCGCCGCGCTCTTCAGCTGGGTCGGCGGACTCGTGATCTTGCTCGGCAAGCCGCCGCAGCAGTGGGTGCGCTTCGTCGCCGTTCAGTCGATCGTGCTGGGCATCGCGTACGTCGCGTTCTTCGTGCTGCTGTCGATCGTCAACGTGGTGATCGGGCTCGCCAACATGTGGCCGCTGTACGCGTTCACCGGGCTCCTCGGCCTGCTCGTGATGATCGTCTTCTTCATCGCGCTGATCGCCACGACCATTCGCGCGTTCCAGGGCTCCGCGCTGCGGCTGCCGGTTCTCGCAGGCATCGCGGACAAGTACGTTCCGGTGTCGAGCTCGCTCTAGCGACCCCCGCCGGCCAGGAGCGACCCTTCGGCGAGGCTCCGCAGCTTCGCATAGGCGACGTCGCGCGCCATCGGCGCCATCCCGCAGTTGGTCGAGCAGACGATACGGTCGTCCTCGACGTGGCGGCGGGCCAGCTCGATGGTCGCGCGGACGTCGTCCGGCGTCTCGACCCGGTCGCTCGCGACGTCGATCACCCCGACCGCGAGAATCTTGTCGCCCGCGAGCCGCAGCACTTCGGGCGGGACGTGCGAGCCGGCCAGCTCCACGCTGATCTGGTTCGCGGTGCTCTTCGCGAGCAGCGGCAGCACGTGCGCGTACTGGTCCCAGCGCTCGCCCAAGTTCGATTTCCACTGCACGTTGGCGGGGATGCCGTAGCCGTAGCACACGTGCACCGCGGTCGTGCACGTCGCGCCGCTCAGCGCCGTATCGAGCGCGTCGATTCCCCACGCAGCGACCTCGTCGAAGTAGACGTTGAACGCGGGCTCGTCGAGCTGCACCACGTCCACGCCGACGGCGACGAGCTCGGCGATCTCTTCGCGGATCGCGCGCGCGAACGCGAACGCGAGATCGGCGCGGTTCCCGTACGCTTCGTCCACCACCGTGTCGGCGAGCGTCATCGGACCGGGGATCGTGATCTTGAGCGGGCCGTCGGTGAGCGTGCGCGCGAAGCGCATCTCCTCGACGTGAACCGGATGCGTGCGGCGCACCTCGCCGGTGACCGTCGGGCAGAGCGCCTCGTAGCGGTCGTCGCGGATGCCGCGCTTCTGGCGCTTGAGCCCGTCCACGCCGGCAAGCCGCTCGGCGAAGCCGTGCACAAAATGCTTGCGCGCCTGCTCGCCGTCCGTCACCGTGTCGATTCCCGCGCGCACTTGTTCGCTCACGGCGATGCGCGTCGCGTCGCGCTGCGCGGCGAGCAGATCGGGGCCTTCGAGCCGCCACGTGGGAAAGATCCGCTCGGGCTCCGCGAGCCAGGCGGGCTTCGGCAGACTTCCGGCGATCGTGGTCGAGAACGGCATGGCGCGCTCTTCGCCGCGCGGGGGACACTCGCCGTTCGGTTTGAAATCACCGCTCCACCTATGCGGCTCGACAAGTTCCTCAAGGTGTCCCGGCTCGCGAAGCGGCGCGCCGAGGCGAAGGACGGCATCGAAGCGGGCCGCATCACCAAGGACGGGCGCAGTCTCAAACCGGGTTACGAGGTGAAGGTCGGCGACGTGCTGGTGATCCACTACCGCACGAAGTTTCTCACCGTGCGCGTGCTGCTGGTTCCGGAGCGCGTGCTGCCGTCGCTCAAGCCCGCCGACATGTATGAGATCGTCGAGGAGCGCAAGGACGATCCCGTCGACTGGCTCGGCTGACGCGTGCTCCGCTCAGACGGGCGCGGGATAGTTCGGGTCGCGCGGTGATCCCGGCGCTTCGGAACAGTTCCGGCACAGCGGCGAACGGTTCTTGCCGGCGAGCTCGAGCTCGCGGAAGCGCACGTAGCGCTCGCTGTTCCAGATGTCCGCGAGCGTCTGCGTGTTGAGATCGCCCATGACCATCGTGGCGTTGTAGTCGAAGCAGCACGGCACGACGCGACCGTCCCACGCGATGACGACGCTTTCCCACAAGTAGCGGCAGGGGTGCGGGCGCAGCGCGCGCTGCAGGAGCGCGCGCTGCTCCGTCGCCGCCAGGGATGCGAAGTCGCCGGTCTGGCTTCCCCACGCGGTGAACGGCTTGAACAGGATCTCGTCGGCGCCGCGCTCGCGCCAGTGCGAGGCGAACGCTTCGAGCTGATCCTTGTTGTCCTCCATGACGATGATCGAGAGCGTCGTATGGGGCGTGGTCTTCCCGCGCTCGGCCTTGAGCGCGAGAAACGCCTCGATGTTCGCGCGGACCTGCTCGAACGTGAACGTCGCGCTCTTGCGGACCGCTTCGTACGTCTCTTTGCGCGCGCCGTCGACCGCGATGAGGATGCGGTCGAGCTGCGAGTCGAGGATCTTCACGGCGTTCTTGCGGTCGAGCAGCGTGCCGTTCGTCGAGATCGCGAGGTTCGGCACGCCGGCGCGCTTCGCGTACGCGATCTGATCGAAGAGCCTCGGGTGCATCAGCGGCTCGCCGAACCAGTGGAACCACACCGGATCGGTGTAGAACTCCGACTCGTCGACGATCTGCCGGAAGAGCGCGTCGCTCATGCTGCCCAGCGGGCGGTCCATGAGGTCGGGCTCGCCGCGCGGGCACATGACGCACTTCAAGTTGCAAAAGTCCGTCGACTCGATCGCGAACACTTCGGGCAAGCTTCGCAGGACGGTCTCGCCGCGGTGGTAGGCGTACGCGGCCCACGCCCGGTTGCGCGCTCGGCGCTCGGCGCCGCTTTCGAGAACGGTCTGCTCCATCTCGGCCCCGCTGCGAGCACTTGGCGAAGGCGGCCCCTTCCACGAGGCTGCGCGGTTTCCCGTACGCGAATGTCCCGGCGGGTGTGTGCGTCGCGACTCGAAAGGTTCGGCTGATGGCGACGCGTTCGAACCTCTCGGCCGACGCGAAGGACGCGCTGGCGCGTGACGTGCCGGCCGATCCGGGCGTCCGGGCGGCGCTGCGCAACGGCCTGGCCTACTACGGCGCGATCGAAGCCGGCGGCGAGACGACGTTCCGGACCCGGCGCGCGACCGTCGCACGGCTCGCCCGGACGCTGTTCGAGGAACAGCCCCGCGCAGCGGGCGCGCGCGCGGCGGCGCCGGTGCGGCGCGGGCACGACCAGCGGCTCTACAAGGCGACGACGTTCGAGATCGATCTCGGCCCGGCGCCCGCCGCCCCGCCGCCGAGGCCCAGACGCCGCGACGAACGCCGCGCGGAGCTGCGCGCGGCGTTCCTGTGCGCGGGCTCGGTGGCGGCGCCGCAGCACGGCTATCACCTCGAGTTCGTCACCGCTGAGCCCGCCCGGGCGGAGCGGATCGCGGCGCTGATGGCCGCCGAGGGGCTCGCGCCGCGCACGATGCAGCGCAAGGGCCGCCGGGTGGTGTACCTCAAGGGGCTCGATGCGATCGTCACGGTGCTCGGCGCGATCGGGGCGTCGGGCGCGGTCTTTCGGCTGGAGGACGTGCGGGCGGTCAAGGAGACCAAGAACCGCATCCACCGCCTGGTGAACACCGAGGCCGCGAACGTCGTGCGGGCCGCCTCGGCGGCGGCGGCGCAGCGCGACGCGATCCAGTATCTGGCCGACGCCTACGGCCTGCGGAACCTCTCGCCCGCGCTCCGCGAGGCGGCTCAACTTCGGCTGTCCCATCCGGACGAGACCCTGGCGGAGCTCGGGCGCCGCTGCCACCCGCCCGTTGGGAAGGCGACGATCAACGGCCGGCTGGCCTCCGTGATGCGGCTCGTGAAGCGGCTGCGCGGCGAGCGAGAGGAGCCTGAAGTTTCCTTCGCCTAAAGCGAACGGGCTATGCGCATCGGTATCAACGGGTTCGGCCGGATCGGCCGCAACTTCACCAAGGCTCTCCTCGAGCGGTATCCCGAGATGGAGATCGCCGCGGTCAACGACCTCACCAGCGCCGCCGAGTGCGCGCACCTCTTCAAGTACGACTCGAACTACGGGACGTACGGGGGTGAGGTCACCTCGTCCGCGGACGCGATCACCATCGACGGCAAGACCATCAAGGTGCTGGCCGAGCGCGATCCCGGCAAGCTGCCGTGGCGCGATCTCGGCGTGGACGTGGTCGTGGAGTCGACGGGCATCTTCACGGACGCGTCCAAGGCGCGCGCGCACATCGACGGCGGCGGGGCGAAGAAAGTGATCATCTCGGCGCCGGCCAAGGGCGAGGACATCACGCTCGTGCTCGGCGTGAACGACGACAAGTACGATCCCGCCGCGCACACGA
Source organism: Vulcanimicrobiota bacterium (assembly GCA_034666325.1). GTDB lineage: Bacteria > Vulcanimicrobiota > Vulcanimicrobiia > Vulcanimicrobiales > Vulcanimicrobiaceae > Vulcanimicrobium. The sequence goes on along the minus strand of JAXDMB010000307.1, from coordinate 5,293 downwards.
TCATCTCGAACGCGTCGTGCACGACGAACTGTCTTGCGACCGCGGTGAAGCCGATCGTCGACAACCTCGGCTGGGTGAAGGGCTTCATGTCCACGATCCACTCGTACACGAACGACCAGAACATCCTCGACGCGCCGCACAAGGATCTGCGCCGCGCGCGCAACGCCGCGACGAACATCATTCCGACCTCCACCGGCGCGGCGAAGGCGCTGTACCTCACGATCCCCGAGATCAAAGGCACGTTCGACGGCTTCGCGCTGCGCGTGCCGACGCCGACCGTGTCGATGATCTACCTCGTCGTGCAGGTGAAGAAAGAGACGACGCGCGACGAAGTGAACGCGGTGCTAAGGGGCGCGGCCGAGAACGGCCTCAAAGAGTACGTCGAGTACACCGAGGAAGAGCTCGTGTCGAGCGACTTCAAGCGCAACCCGCACAGCTCGATCATCGACGGCAAGCTGACGAACGCGAACGGCGACTTGATCCAGATCGCGGCGTGGTACGACAACGAGTGGGGCTACTCGTGCCGCCTCGCGGACCTCACGCGCATGGTCGCATCGAAGATCCCGTCCACCGTCGCGTGACGCGGCTGCTCGGCACGTCTCTCACCGTCGCCGTCGCGGTTCTCGCGGCGGCGACGTGCGTCAGCGCTCCGGCGAGCGCGCGCACGATGCAGATCGACGACTTGCGCAAGCTCGCCGGGGTGTCGTCGCCCGCGATCTCGCCGGACGGCAAACGCGCCGTGGTCGTCGTGTCGCGCGTGAACTGGAACGAGGACAAGCTCGACCGCGACCTCGACGTGATCGACGTCGCGACGCGCGCGCGCCGCACGCTGACGTATCACCGCAAAGGGCTCGCCGAGCCGCGCTGGTCGCCCGACGGTACGAAGCTCGCCTTCCTCGCGGACGAGGGATCGGGCGAGAGCGCCAAGTCGCAAGTGTTCCTGATGCCGATGGACGGCGGTGACGCGCGCCCCGTGACGAACGCGCCCGAAGGGGTGGAGCAGTTCGCGTGGCGCCCCGACGGCGGCGCGATCGCGTACGCGGCCACCGACGCGCTGCCCAAGAAGCACGGCGCGGAGCGCTTTCGCGACGCGTTCACGGTCGGCAACACGCCGATCACGACGCGCAAGCCGCCGCGCCCCGTGCACCTGTTCGTCATTGCGACGAGCGGCGGGACGGCGAAGCAGCTGACGTCCGGCGAGCAGAGCGTCACCACCGGCGAGGCGCAGTCGACCCTGTCGTGGTCGGCCGACGGCAAGACGATCGCGTTCATGCTCGCGCCGAACGCGGTGCTGAACGACGCCGAGCGCGCGCACGTCGCGCTGGTCGACGTCGCGACCGGCAAGCTTTCCCGTCCGACGACGCACGCGGGGTATGAGAGCGATCCGCGCTTCTCGCCCGACGGCACGCACCTCGCGTACACGCATTCCGAAGGCGACAACCAGATCACGCTCACCGAAGCGTACGTGTCGCGGCTCGACGGCGGCAACGGCATCGCGATCTCGCGTCCGTTCGACCGCGCCGTGCACGACGTGGCGTGGCTGCCGGATTCGAGCGGAATCTATTTCACGGCGCACGACGCGACCGCGACAGCCGTCATGCGCGCTTCGCTGGGCGCCGCCGCACCGGTCCGCGTTGACGTCGGTGACCTCAACGTCACGTCGCAGCTCGACGGCGCGCTCGCGAAGGACGGCGCGATGGTGTTCGTCGCGACGTCCTCGAGACAGCCGGCCGAGCTCTACTACCGCGCCGCGGGCGGTGCGCCGGTGAAGCTGACCGACTACAACGCCGCGGTTGCCGGGCTGGATCTCGCGCCGGCCGAGACGATCACGTTCCCGACGTCGCTCGGGCCGCGCGGCGACGGCGTGCTCACGCTTCCGCCCGGGTACGTCGCGGGCCGCAAGTATCCGCTGGTGGTGCACATTCACGGCGGGCCGACGTCCGCGTCCATTCGCCAGTTCGACCGCCAGGCGCAGCTCATGGCCGCGCGCGGCTGGATCGTCCTGCAGCCGAACTACCGCGGCAGCGACAACCTCGGACTCGCGTACCAGCGCGGCGTGCAGTACGATCCGGGCGAAGGACCCGGCAAGGACATCATGGCGGCGGTCGACGCCGTGCGCGCGCGCGGCATCGTGGACGACCGCCGGATCGTGGTCGGCGGCTGGAGCTACGGCGGCATCATGACCGCGTGGATGATCTCAAAATACCACGTGTGGCGCGCGGCCGTGTCCGGTGCGTCGGTGAACGACTGGGCGGCCGACTACGGCACCGCCGACGATCCGGCCGCCGACAAAGCGCTCTTCCACGGCTCGCCTTTCGTCGGCAACAACGCCGCCGAGTACCGCAAGGCGTCCGCGATCTCGTACGCGCACGACGTGACGACGCCGGTTCTCATCGTCTCGGACGTCGGCGACAACCGCGACCCGTTCGCGACGTCCTCGATGTACTACCGCGCGCTGCGCGACAACGGCAAGGACGCGACGTTCATCGCGTATCCGGTTGACGGTCACTTTCCGGGCGACCCGGTTCGCACGGCGGACCTCTACGGCCGCTGGATCGACTGGTTCGCACGCCACATGCAGTGAGAGCGCTCGCGCTCGCCGGCTGGGCGGGTTTCATCGCCGAGCGGTTCGGTTCGTAGCGCATGTGCACCGTACTGCTGCTGCTGCGGCCGGGCGAACCCTGGCCGCTGTTGGTCGCCGCGAATCGCGACGAACGGCTCGACCGCGCGTTCGATCCGCCCGGCCGGTACTGGCCGGATGCGCCCGGAATCGTCGCCGGCCGTGACGTGCTCGGCGGCGGAAGCTGGTTCGGCGTGAACGACGACGGCGTCGTCGCGACGATCGTCAACGGCATGGATCGTCTCGGCCCGCTCGCGGGAAAGGCGAGCCGCGGCGATCTCGTGCTGCGCGCGCTGCGCGAGCGCGGCGCGCGCGATGCGGCGAACGCGATCGGCACACTCGATGCGCGGCGGTATCGCGGCTTCACGCTGGTCGTCGCCGACCGCACGAGCGCCTACGCCGTCGCGAGCGACGAGCACGCGATGCGCGTCGATGCGCTGGCACCGGGACACCACATGGTGACGCCGGACGGCATCGACGTGTCGTGGTCGCCGCGCTACGCGACGCACTTCCCGGCATTTCGCGCCGCGCCGCCGCCCGATCCGGCCCGCGAGGAATGGTCGAGCTGGACGGATTTGCTGCGGCACGCCGACGAAGACGACCCGCACCGCGCGATGACGGTCGTGACGGAGCACCAGTTCGGCACGGTGTGCAGCGCGCTGCTCGCCCTTCCGGCGGTATCGTCGTCGGCGCCGGAGCTCTCGTTCGCGAACGGGCCGCCCACGCGCGTTCCGTACGAACGCATCGCCGCGCCGTGGGTTCACCGCGCCGGCGTCGAAGGCTAGGAGCCGTATGCATTTCAAGACCCTGCGAGACGTGGACGTGAGCGGCAAGCGCGTGCTGCTGCGCGAGGATCTCAACGTCCCGATGAAGGACGGCGCGATCGCGGACGAGACGCGCATCCAAGCGGCGCTTCCGACGCTGCGTTTTCTGCACGAGCACGGCGCGAAGACGGTGATCCTCTCGCACCTCGGCCGTCCGGACGGCAAGCCCAATTCGAAATACTCGCTGCGCCCGCTCGCGGCGCGTCTCGCCGAATTGCTCGGGACGGACGTGCGGTTCGTCGAGGACTGCATCGGCCCGGCGGCGGTCGCCGCGTCTAACGCGCTGCCGGACGGCGGTTTCGTGCTGTTCGAGAACGTGCGCTTCCATGCTGAGGAGGAGGCGAACGATCCGGCGTTTGCGCACGAGCTCGCGAAGTCGGGCGACCTCTACGTGAACGACGCGTTCGGCACCGCGCACCGCGCGCACGCGTCGACCGCGGGCGTCGCAGCCGATTTGCCGGCATACGCGGGCTTCCTGATGGAAGCGGAGCTCGCGGCGCTGTCGCGGCTGACGAACGACCCGGCGCGCCCGTTCGTGTGCGCGATCGGCGGCGCGAAAGTGGTCGACAAGGTGGGCGTGTTCGAGAACCTGTTGGCGAAAGTGGACGCGTTCGTGATCGGCGGCGGCATGGCGAACACGTTTCTCGCCGCGCAAGGAATCGAGGTCGGCAAGTCGCTGCGCGATCCGGATCTCGTGCCGGCGCAGCGCATCATCGCGATGTCGCTCGCGCAGGGCGTGGCGCTGCACCTCCCGGACGATGCGGTCGTCGCCGACGCGTTCGACGCGGACGACACCGCGCGCACCGTGCCGCTGGATCAGGTCGGCGACGGGATGATCCTGGACATCGGACCGCGCACCGCGCGCGCGTACGCGGACGTGCTGCGGCGCGCGAAGACGATCGTGTTCAACGGCCCGATGGGCGTGTACGAGAAGCCGGCATACCAGAACGGCACGCGCGTCGTGGGCGAAGCGATCGCCGAGGCGACGAAGAACGGCGCGATCAGCGTGATCGGCGGCGGTGACGCGGCGGCGGCGGCGCATGCGCTCGGATTCGCGGACGCGGTGACGCACGTGTCGACCGGCGGCGGCGCGACGCTCGAGTTTCTCGAAGGCAAGACGCTGCCCGGCGTCGCCGCGCTGGAGCAGAGCGCCGCACGATCGTGAGCACGACCCGCAAGCCGCTGATCGCGGGCAACTGGAAGATGAACAAGACGATCGCGCAGACGCGCGCGTTCGTGAAGGACTTGCTCGCGCACGACCTTCCGCTGCACCACGTCGACGCGGTGATCTGTCCGCCGTTCACGGCGCTGTGCCAGGCGCGCGACATGTTCGCCGGAATTCCGATTGGCCTCGGCGCGCAGAACATGAGCTGGGCGTCCAGCGGTCCGTTCACGGGTGAGATCTCGCCGGAGATGCTCGTGGAGCTCGCAGTGGAGTGGGTCGTGCTCGGACACTCCGAGCGGCGCGCGCTGTTCGGCGAGCTCGACGAGCGCGTGAACGAGAAAGTCCGTGCGGCGCTCAGCCACGGGATCACGCCGATCGTCGCCGTGGGCGAGACGGAGCAAGAACACGTGGCCGGGCTCGCGTCGGCACGCGTGCGCGAGCAGGTCATGCTCGCGTTCGCCGGTCTCGGCGCGGACGACGTCGCGCGCTGCGTGGTTGCCTACGAGCCGATTTGGGCGATCGGCTCGGGCCATGCCGACTCGCCGCCGGAAGCGGACGCGCTGATGGGCGAGATTCGCCGCTGCGTCCCGGGCCTCGAGAACGTGCGGCTGCTGTACGGCGGCAGCATGAACGCGAAGAACGTCGCCGAGTTCGTCGCGCAGCCCAACATCGACGGCGGCCTGG
>JAXDMB010000306.1:0-7282 GCA_034666325.1 Vulcanimicrobiota bacterium | reverse complement strand
GTCGCACGCGGCGGCCGCGAGGGCGGCCGCCGCGAGAACGGCGACGAACGGCGTCACGCGGGGCTTACTTCTGGACGCCGTTGAGCTTGGTACCGATGTAGTCGAAGGTACCTTGGATGTTGGTGCTGAGCGTCTGCATGGCGACGATGCACGCAACGGCGATCAGCGAGACGACGAGGCCGTATTCGACGAGGGTCGCACCTTCGTCGTCGTTGATCATGGCGAGGAAGTTTTGCACGAGAGCTCCTTCTCTAAGGGACGTTCGGTCGTTACTTGGGATCTTTGGGGAGATGGTCGAGGTCCGTGTTGATGTCGGGATGCGGCTCGCCGAGCGTGACTCGGGCCGATGCCGGGGAGACCCCGGGCAGCGACGTCGCGGTGACCGTGACGACGCTGCCGCGAGGGATGTTGGCGACTGCGAGCGTCGCGTGGAAGGTGCCGTCCGTGGCGAGCGTGACGCGGCTGAGGACCACGTCGGGGATGTCCTTGGACACCGTGCCGGCGAGGGTTATCGTGACGGGGACCGGACCGGGCGCCGTTCCGTCGACGACGATCGCCGCGCGGCCCACCGCGCTGCGTGCCGAGATCGTCAGCTTTCCAATCTGCTGGGTGGGAGTCGAACCCGGGCGCGCGCCCTCCGTGGCACGCGACACCGGGGTGGCACCGGCAAGTGCGCGCAGCTCGTTCACCACGTCCGCGGAAACGACGAGGTCGCCGTTTTCGTAGGCGGGTGCTTCGCTGGCGTACGCCACGCGGTCGTTGATCTCGTACCGGCGGTTGCCGGGCCGAAGGACGATCGTGAGGCCGGGGCGCGAGAGCGTGACCTCGGATGCGGACGCCGACCACGTATAGACGTAGCCCGCCGCCTGAGCCACCCGCATGAGCGGGGTTCCGGTGTGGGCGGTAGCCGGAGAGGCCAGGAACGCCGTAGCGACAAGTGTCGCGCCGAGGCGCCGCATCCAGAGAGTCACGGGAGGCTCATACCGCTACTAGGACCTTCGACTCGCGTGAACGTAGGAAGTTTTACCATGCGTCGACGGGACGTTGACGCGTTTACGGGGTTGCAGCGGGCAGAACGAAGTCGGATGAAACCGCTGGCTTGCTTCCCGTCCATCGTCGCGTCACTCGCGATCGCCGCTCCGGCGTTCGCGCAGCCCATCGCAGCGATATCGCTCCCTTCGGGGCGCTCGACGACGCTCGAGGCGCCCGGACTCACCCGCGTCGCGGTGGGCGACGGCCGTATCGCCGGGGTCGTCCCCGTCGGTACGCAGCAGATCATCGTCAACGCGAAGGCCCCCGGCCACACGACCGTCCTCGTCTGGACGAACGCGGGCCGGCGCGAGTACGACGTGACGGTCACCGAACAGACGCTCGACGATCTCGCGCAGATGCTGCGCACCACCTTGAACGAGAGCGGCGTGACGGTCGAGCCGATCGGCCGCGCGCTGGTCGTCAAAGGCGGCGTCGCGGATCAGGGCCAGGCCAACCGGGTCGCCGACGTGCTCGGGCGCTTCGCGCTGCTCGCGAAGAACCAGAAGTACGACATCGTGAACGCCGTGACGGTCGCGCGCCCGCTGGGCGACCTCCAAGCCGCGCTCGGCAGCGCCGCGGACGCGCGCGACGTGCGCGTCGACTACGACCCCAAGGGCAACGTCATCGTCAGCGGCCGCGTTCGCGACCGGGTCGCCGCCGAAGGCGTCCTGCAGCGCGTGCGCGCCATGTCGGGCTCGCAGCTCGCGGCGGACGGCAAAGTGATCGACCGGCTCGTCCTGGACACGACGCAGCAGGTCGACACGCACGTGTACATCCTCGAGGTCGACAAGACCGCGCTCACGCAGCTCGGCGTGCGCCTCCAAGGCGCCGAGATCGACACGACCGGTCACGTGTCGTACGTCGATCCGAGCTTCCCGATCTTCGAGAACCCGTCGAATCTGCTGATTCCCGGGCGCGGCACGACGCTCTCGCCGTTCATTCGCGCGCGTTCCCTCGCGCCGACGCTCGACGCGCTGATGCGCAACGGCAACGCCCGCGTTCTGTCGTCACCGAGCCTGGTGACGATGCCGGGCACGCAGGCCAACTTCTTGGTCGGCGGCGAGATCCCGTACATCGTTCCGAGCGGCTTGGGCACCGTCACCGTGCAGTTCAAGGAGTACGGCGTGCGGCTCCAAGTCACGCCGACGATCCTCGCCGACGGCGGCGTCGACTCGAAGATCACGCCCGAAGTGTCCGATCTGGACTTCCAGAACGGCATCACGGTCGCCGGCTACAGCTTGCCCGCGTTCAAGACGAGCCGCATCACGACCGACGTCGTGACGAAGTCCGGCGAGAGCATCGTGATGGCGGGCCTGCTGCGCCGCCAGGAGACGCGCAACGTCGACAAGATCCCGGGCTTGGGCGACATCCCGATCCTCGGCAAGCTCTTCCGCTCGACGCGCTACCAGAAAGCTGAGACCGACGTGGTGTTCGTGATGACGCCGGAGGTGATCTCCCGGTGAACGCCTTTCTCGCGCTCCTTCGTGACGACGAAGGGGCCACGCTCTACGAGTACTGCTTGATCCTCGCGCTCGTCGCGGTGGTCGCGATCACCGGCCTCAACACGATGTCGGGCGTGATCTCGTCTTCCCTCGTCAACATGGCGCAGGCGCTGACGAAGGGGCAGACCGGGCCGTGAAGTGGACGCGCGGGGCGGCGCTTCCCGAGACGGCCGTGACGCTCGGCATCACGCTGACGTTGTTGTTCGGTATGTTCGAGCTCGGGCTCATCGGGTGGACGCAGCTTTCGTCCGACGGCGCGGCGTTCGTGGCCGCGCACGCAGCCGTGCTCGGCAACGATCCCAAGGCTGCGGCGGCGGCGCCGTTCCCGCAAGTGCCGGGCTCGGCGATCTCCGTCGCGCAGAACAACGCCGACACGACGATCGTCCCCGTCGACTTCCAGGCGTCCGATCCGTCCAACCGGCACGGCGGGCTGCAAGTCGTGCGGCCGTGGCACCTGCAAGCGACCGTCGACATGACGGACGTCGGTCTGGGCAAAGCATTGCCGAAAGTCGGCATCGGCTCGGGCGCGATCGAAGGCAGCATGCTGGTGTCGAACCCGGGCTACGACATCGACTCGACGTCGTACAACGGAAACGGCACGCCGAACACGACGTACTTCGGCGACGACGGCAACGCGCCGCCGTATTTCATCGGCTTTCGCCTGATGCGCGACTGCTTCGCGGTCGCCGCGGACCAGGGCTGCACGAGCTCGCACGTCACGACGCTCGGCATCGCGGAGTATCTCGACGCCGACAACTGGTCGCAGCCCGGCAACGGCATCGGCGCCGGTGCGGTGTATTCCGCGATGATGCTGCACCAGAACGTGTACGCGAACATTCAAACGGAGCTGGCGCGGATCGCCGCGCGCGGCATCGCGACCGCGGCGAATCCCGCACCTACGTCGACCGGAGCGTGGTTCGACCCGCAGAACGACCCGTGCATCCAGACGGTGCACGGGTGGGACAACACCGGCGGCGGAGCGCAGTGGAACTGGAAGGTCTCGCCGTTGCATCCGACCGCCCCGGGTGCCGGATGCTGACCTCGCACTCGCGCGGCCAAACGCTGCCCATTTGGACGATGGGGATCGCGCTCGCGCTGGTGATGGCGTTCGCCGCGCTGCAGTACGGTCAAGTGCTGCGCTGGCAGGTGCGCGCGCAGAACGCGGCCGACGCCGCGGCCGCCGGCGCGCTGTCGGTTCAGACCACCGCGTGGAACCAGCAGATCGCGCTGCTGTACGCCGCCGCGGTCGAAGAGTACCGCTTGCGCCAACTGATCGGTGCGATGATGCTCGCCGCCAACAACGACGCGAGTTGCCGCGCACCGGTTGCGCCGGCGACCACCTGCGCGCAGACGTTCGCCGACCTGCGGCGCGCGTACGCCGCGTCGCTGCAGCGCTACACGACCGACGTGCAACTGGTCAGCCGTGCGTCGCAGTACACCCTGGGCCAGGCGAAGTCCGACGCGCGCGCGATCGTCGCCGATTTTCAGGCCAAGTGCGGCCAGGCGAACGGCGGCGATTGCGCGTTCAACTACAACGTCGTGGACGTCAGCCGCCGTGCCGGCTCGGTGAACGACGTGGAGATGTCCGCCAACGTGTGGGCGGTCAACACGACGCCGCTTCCCGGCGGCGGGCCCGCGAACGTCAAGGATGATTACGCGCCCGCGCAGATCGAGATCGTCACGTGCGCGAAAGTCGATCCGATCGTGCCGTCGTTCCTCGGGTTCACGCCGCCGACGTTCACCGCGGTCGGCCGCGCGGCGGCGACCAGCGCGATGGTGACGCAAGAGTGGATCCAGCCGGGATACATCGTCAACCCGCAAACCGGCGCGCCGTTCCAGCCCGTCGAGACGTGGGCGCAAGGCGGCCCCGCCATGGACCAAAAGTATTGGTACTCGATCGACTTCGGCGGCAATCAGGCCAAAGTCATCGGCAAGATCGGCTACCTGATGAAGTTCGCGAACGCGGAGTTCTCGGTCGCGACCGGGTGGTGGAACACGATCCCGATCAAGCCCTACACGGGAACGCTCGCGGACAAGGACTACTCGTGCAAGTGATCGCGCTGCGGTCGCGCGGCCAGGCGCTCATCGAGACGGCGGTCGCGCTACCGGCGTTCCTGCTCGCGATGTTCGGCGTGGTGTGGGCGCTGCAGACCGGCGTGCTGGGCGAGCGCATTCAGCTCGTCGCGCGCTACGGCGGCATGGTGTCCGCGCAGATCAACCCGTACCAGCAGTACAGCCTCTACTCGATGTACGCCGCCGCGGCGAATCGCGCCGCGCCGGTCGCGTGCAACGCACCTCCCGGCGACCTGCTCGCCAACGGTGCGCCGCTCGCGGCGCCGGCGTCCGCCGCGCAGCCGTTCTGGCAGCCGTCGAGCGGCTCGACGCAGACCGCGACGTCGTGCACGCGCACGTTCTCGACCGCCGCCGGACTCACCACGCCGAAGATCCTCGGCTCCGCGAACGTGACGGTCGAGGCGACGAACGACGTGCCGAGCTTCTTGCACTTCGCGGCGGGCAGCACCACGTCGTGGAACGCGACGATGAACCAGATGCGCTCGCCCGACATGACCGCGCTGGCCGCGTGCTATCCCGCGATGGGCGCGGCATTTCAGCAATCCGTCAGCCCGCCGAATCCGGCGCCGCCGCTGCCGGCGAACGACGTTCCGCCGATCACCGCGCCCGACATGGCGCCGCTGGCGCCCGACGGAGGCTGCCTCGGGCCGTAGGGATGCTCTGAAGAAGTCCCGCCCCAGTCGCCGCCGGTCTTTTCCGCCGGACTCTTCGTCGCTGCGTCGGTCACAATGCTACGGCATTGCTCCCTTCTCGCTCCTCGATCCGACGAAAAATCCTCGGCGGCTTTGTGGGACGGACTTCTCCAGAGCATCCCTAGGCGCGCAGCGTCGCGATCACTTGCTTGAGCGACGGCGGCCGGCCGTACAGCAGCAGCCCCACGCGGTACACTTTGCCGGAAAGCCACGCCAGCAGCACGGCGGTCGCGACGTTGAGCGTCAGCGACAGCACGACTTGCCACACCGGGACGTCCGAGACGATGATGCGCGTGAACATCACGAACGGCGAGATCAGTGGGATCAGCGAGCAGATCACGACGTTCGGGCTGTTGGGGAACTGCAAGCCGAGCTGCGCGAGGATGATTCCGACGACCACCGGCACCACGAGCGGGCCCGCGACGCTCCCGAGATCTTCCGTCCGGTTGATGAGCGACGCCGCCGCCGCGTAGAGCACGCCGTACTGCGCGAACCCGACCGCGAAGAACGCGAGGAACGCGAGGATCTCCCCCGACGAGATGGTGAGCGCGCCCAACGAAGACGCGCTGGTCGTCGCCGCCATCGCCGAGTCCCCGTGCGCGAACATGCCGGTGACCGCGCGGCCCGCGAGCAAACCGGCGACGACCCACACGCCGAGCTGGATAAAGCCGGTCGCCGCGGCCGCGAGGATCTTCGCGGTGAGCAGCTTGGCGGGATCGAGCGTCGCCACGAGCAGCTCCGCGATGCGGCTCGTCTTCTCTTCCGCGACGGACGTCATGATCGACTGCGCGTTGAGCAGGATCGACAGGTACAGCAGCATCACGAACAGGTACGCGACGCCTTTGGCGGCGTCGGCGGCGTTGGCGTCGGCGAAGCGGCCCGACACGTCGCGCACGTCCACGACCACGTCGTGCTGGCCGGTGGCGCGGTCGATCGGGATGCCGAGCGCGATCGCGTTCTGGATCGGCGCGAGATCGCGCCCGAACGACTCGCGAAACGACGACGGGTCGCGCGCGTACGCGACGACGTGCAAGCCGTCGGCGCGCTGCTCGAGCACCGCGACCGCCGACGCGTGCCCGTGCGCGTCCAAAAACGCCGGAGTCGGCACGCCGTCCAGCTTGCGCACCGTCGCGGTGATCGTGAAGTCGTGCTGCAGCAGCCGCTTCGCGTTGTCCACGAGCTTCGGCTCGCCGGCGAGCACGATCGTGCGGCCCGTTTTCGAGAGCGCGCCGCCCAAGAGCGACGGCAGCAGCGCGATGAGCACGATGCTCGCCGCGCCGATCAGCGTTCCGGCCGTGAACGCGCGCGATTTGATGCGGCGGACGAACTCCGCGGTGAAGACGACGCCGACCGTGTTCACGCCGCCGCTCCGATCGCGCGCAGATAGATGTCGCGCAAGCTGGGATCGACGCGCTCGAAGCGCGTCACGTCGCCGGCGGCGACGAGCCGGCGCAGCAGCGTCGCGGTATCCGCGTCCGCCGGAATCTCGTACGCCAGCACCTGGCGGTCGGCTTCCGGCAGCCGCCGCGCGCCGAGCGTCGCGTCGAGCACGAGGCGCAGTGAAGGGGAGACCGGCTCCACCTCCACGATCCGCGTGGGCCACGACGAGCGCAGCTCCGCGATCGTGCCCGCGGCGCGCACCGTGCCGCCGGCGATCACGCAGAACGACTCGCACAGGTCCTCAATCTGCCACATCTGGTGCGATGACAGGATCAGCGTCGTGCCGGCTTGCTTGAGCGCGCGCAGCGCTTCGAGCAGCGTCTCCGCGTTGACCGGATCCAGTCCGGAGAACGGTTCGTCGAGCACCAGCAGCTCGGGCTCGTGCAGCGCGGCGCACGCGATCTGCACTTTCTGCTGGTTGCCCTTCGAGAGCTCCGCGCACGGACGGCCGGCGTAATCGGTCAAACCGAGCCGCTCGATCCACGCGTCCGCGCGCTTGGTGTCCGCGGGCGGCGCGACGCCGTGCAGGCGGCCGAAGTACGC
>JAXDMB010000305.1:0-5615 GCA_034666325.1 Vulcanimicrobiota bacterium | reverse complement strand
GCGCGGTGACCTTTTCGCCGACGCCGACGAACTTGATCGGCGCGCCCGTCATGCGGTGGATCGACAGCGCCGCGCCGCCGCGCGCGTCGCCGTCCATCTTGGTGAGGATGACGCCAGTGATGCCGAGCCGGTCGTTGAACGTCTTCGCGACGTTCACGGCTTCTTGCCCGGTCATCGCGTCCGCGACGAACAGGATCTCGGTCGGCTTGACGGCCGCTTTGATCTGGTCGAGCTCGTCCATGAGCCGCTCGTCGATCTGCAGCCGTCCGGCGGTGTCGATGATGACGGTCGCGATGCCGAGCCGGCGCGCTTCGGCGACGCCGTCGCGCGCGATCTTCACCGGATCGCCCTGGCCCTGATCGAACACCGGAAGATCGATCTGCTTGCCGAGCGTCTTGAGCTGATCGATCGCGGCGGGACGGTACACGTCCGCCGCGACGAGCAGCGTGCGGCGGCCCTGCTCTTTCAAACGCAGCGCGAGCTTGCCAGCGTGCGTCGTCTTGCCCGAGCCCTGCAAGCCCACCATCAGGTACACGGTCGGCGGCGCGTCGCTGTAGGTGAGCCGCGCGGCGGCGCCGCCCATCAGCTGGACGAGCTCGTCGTGAACCAGCTTGATGACGGTCTGCGCCGGCGTCAGCGAGGTGAGGACGTCGCTGCCGACGGCCTTGTCCTTGATCGCGTTGACGAACTCTTTGGCGACCGGCAGCGCGACGTCGGCCTCGAGCAGCGCGATGCGGACTTCGCGCAATACCTCAGCGACGTCCGACTCGGAGAGTCGGCCGCGGTTCGCCAGCCGGTCGAAGATCGCGCCTAAGCGCTCGGAAAGAGCTTCTAACATTGCTTTATGCCGTGATCCGGTTCACCGGAGCACGGCGAGTTCAGATACCTTAGGCTTCTTTTGAGGCGGCGACGTTGTCGATCTTCTGGACGGCGTCGCCGACCGTCTTGATCTTCTCGGCTTCTTCATCGGGGATGTCGATGCCGAACTCGGTCTCGAACGCCATGACGAGCTCGACTTGGTCGAGCGAGTCCGCGCCGAGGTCGTCCGTGATCGACGCCTCGGGCGTGACCTCGTTCTCCTCGACGCCGAGCTGTTCGACGATGATCTTCTTGACGCGATCGAATGTGTCAGCGGCCATTGTTACGTTCCGTTTCTCCTGGTAGAACAGAGCAGCTACATTAAGAATCCGCCGTCCACCACCAGCGTTTGGCCGGTGACGTAACGGGCGGCGTCGGAGGCGAGAAAGGTGACGACGGGGGCGACGTCCTCGGGCGACCCGGCTCGTCCGAGCGCGATCGTGTTGAGGTAGTATTCGCGCGCGGCGCCCGGCATCTCGGTGGTCATCGCCGTCTCGATCAGACCCGGCGCGACCGCGTTGACGCGGATGTTGCGCGACCCAAGCTCTTTCGCGAGCGATTTGGCAAGACCAAGCAGGCCCGCCTTGGTGGCCGCATAGGCGCTCTGCCCGGCGTTTCCGGCCAGGCCGACGATCGAGGAGACGAAGACGATGGAGCCGGCGCGCTGCTTCATCATCGGCTTGGCGACCGCCGCGCTCAGGTAGAACGCGGATTTGAGGTTGACGTCGATCAGCCGGTCGAGGTCCGCGCCTTTGAAGCGGAGGATCAGGCCGTCCTTCGCCTGCCCGGCGTTCGCCACGGCGACGTCGATGCGCCCGTGCTCCGCGAGCACCGCAACGATCGCGTCCGCGACCTCCGCTTCGGCGGCGACGTCCGCGACGTGCAGGCTGATCTTCACGCCGGCGCGCGCTTGCTCGCAGGCGGCCTTCGTTTCCGCGAGCGCCAGCGTATCGCGGCCGAACAGCGCAACGTCCGCACCCGCGCGCACAAGGTCGACCGCAACGGCACGTCCGATTCCGCGGCTCGCGCCGGTGACGACCGCGACCTTGCCGTTCATGAGACGGATGCGGGCGCGAGCTGCGCGCGCAGCTTCTCGACGCCGGCGGCATCGGAAACGGTGATCGCTTTGGGCGCGCCTTCGATGCGTTTGAACATGCCCGCGAGAACGGACGTCGCGCCGAACTCGACGATGAGATCCAAGCCCGTCGCCACGATCGCCACCGCGGTGTCGTGCCACAGCACTTCGTCGGTGACGGAGCGAACGAGATTCGTCTTGATCTGCTCGATGTCGGTGTACGGCTGGGCGTCGACGTTCGAGATGACGGTGAAGCGCGGCGGCATCACGGTCGCCGCGGCGACGTGCGGCGCGAACTCCTCGCGCGCGGGGTCCATCAGGGTGCTGTGCCACGCACCGCTCACGTTGAGCGGAACGACGCGCTTCGCGCCGGCCTCCATCGCGAGCTCGCCCGCGACGCGCACCGCGCCGGCGTCGCCGCTGATCACGATCTGTCCGGGCGCGTTGAAGTTCGCGAGCTGCACGCGTCCGGCGCCGTTCTCGACCGCGCGCGCGACGGCGCCGCGCAGCGCGTCGGGCGACAGCCCGAGCACCGCGGCCATCGCACCGTTCGTCCGCGTCGCGGCGCGGTGCATCGCGAGACCGCGCTCGTTCACGAGCGTCAGCGCGGTCTCGAACGACAACGCGCCCGCGAGCGTGAGCGAGCAGTACTCGCCGAACGAATGTCCGGCGCTGACGACGGGATCGAGCGCGTCGCCGACCGCTTTCGCCAGCGCGACGTTGGTGACGAAGATCGCGGGCTGCGCGTAGCGCGTCTCCGTGAGCTTCTCCTGCGGACCGTGCTCGCACACCGCGCGCAAATCGTAACCGAGAATCGTCTTCGCCGCAGCGAACGTCTGCGCCGCCGCCGGAAACGCGCGCGCGACATCGCTGCCCATGCCGGTGACTTGCGAGCCCTGCCCGGGAAAGATGACACCGACGCGCATTTAGCCGGCGGCTTTCCCGTTCGTAGACGCTGTGACGGTACCGTTCCAGCGCCACGCGACGGCGCCCCAGCTCAGGCCGCCGCCGAATCCAACGAACAGCACGACGTCGCCGTCCTTGAGCTTGCCGGACGCGACGGTTTCGGACAGCGCGATCGGAATCGACGCGGCGCTGGTGTTGCCGTAGCGGTCGATGTTCACCACTACGCGGTCGGCCGGCATGTCGAGATGCTTCGCGGCGGCGTCGATGATGCGGCGGTTGGCCTGGTGCGGGATCAGCCAGGTGACGTCTTTGGGCGTGAGGCCCGCGCGGTCGAGCGCGATGTGGGTCGCCTCGATCATCTTGGTGACGGCGAAGCGGAACACTTCACGCCCGTTCATCACGACCTTGTTGCGCTTGCCGTCGATGTCCGCGGCGCAGATCGGCGGCAGGGCGGTGCCGCCCACTTCGACGTACAGGTTCTTGGGGTTCGTGCCGTCGGCGCCGAGCTCCGAGGCGAGAAACGAGTCGGTGTCGCTCGCCTCGAGAATGACCGCGCCCGCGCCGTCGCCGAACAGCACCGCGGTGGAACGGTCGTCGTAGTTGATGATGCGCGAGAGCTCTTCGGCCCCCACCAGCAGCACGCGCTTGAACACGCCGGTGCGCACGAGGCTCGACGCGACGGTGAGGCCGTAGATGAAGCCGCTGCACGCGATCTCGATGTCGAACGCCGGCACGCCGGGCACGTCGAGCTTCGAGCCCAGGATGCACGCGGTGGCGGGGAACGGATAGTCGGGCGTAACGGTCGCGACGATGATGCAGTCGAGGTCTTTCGCTTCGATCCCGGCCGACGCGATCGCGTGTCGCGCGGCGCCGAGCGCGATCTCGCTGGTGGGCTCCTCGACGGCCGCGATGTGCCGCTCCTTCATCCCGGTGCGCGTGGTGATCCACTCGTCCGAGGTGTCGAGCATGCGCTCGAGATCGGCGTTGGTGAGGACCCCGGCGGGCACGTGGTGCCCGACGCCTGCGATGCGTACGCCGCGAAGTTGGTTCACGTCAGGCGGCGGACCGCGCCGAAGCGAGGACCGCGAAGAGCTCGCGCAGCGAATCCACTAGCCGTGGCTGTGGCCGGCGTGGTCGTCTTTCGCCACCACTTGCCGGCCGTCGTACGTTCCGCAGAAGTCGCACACGAAGTGCGGCCGCTTCGGCTGATGGCACTGCGGGCACTCGACCGTCGTCACCGGATTGAGCTTCCAGTTCGCAGCGCGGCGGCTACGCGTCTTGGACCGAGGGGTCTTCCACTTGAGATTCGCCATGAACTCTACTTCCGTCTTTATCCTGAGCTTGTCGAAGGGCCGATAAATCGTGAGCTGCGGGTGGGCAGGTGCACCCTCCGCCCGCGTTCTTGCTCCGTCCGCACGTATCGCACAAACCGCGACAGTCCTCGCCGCACGTCAGGATCAGCGGAAGCGCGCTGGTGACGAGTTGCCTCACCAGATCGCCCACGTCCAGGTCCGTGCCGCTGAGTACGTTGTTCTCGCCGAAGGGGTCGCTCGTTCCGCTTGGCGGATCGAAACGCTCTTCGACATCGACCGTGATCGGGACGACGACGTCCTCCAGACACCGGCCGCACGAGCCCTCGGCGGTCGCCTCGATGGTGCCGCTGATGTCCAGCCCCCGGTCCACGCGCCGCAGGTCGAGGCGAACGTGCGCCGGCTGCGGGAACGTGACGGAGTCGAACGGCGGAACCTCGACGCGCTCGTCGAGAGACACCGGGCGCCCCGCGAACAGGACGGAACCGACGTCTATGACCAGTGAAGAACCCATACCATAGAACGAGGTTCCCCGCGAGGAGAACCCCATGCAACTGACCTATGGTAGACGACCCCGGGGGGCTTGTCAACGCGCACTGTCGGCGGGGTATAACATACTTGACTAAAGCCGCCTCGTGCCGTATACTTGGTCCATGGACACGGGAAAGCAGCCCATCCCTGAGACGATGCTCCAAGCGGTTCGGCAGTTCTCCGACCCGCAGGTTGCTCACGACTTCTTCGTTCAGATTCGCTTCCCGAACGGCGTAGCGTGCCCGCGTACCGGCTGCGGATCGGCGCGCGTCGCCTACATGGCGAAGGTGCGGCGCTGGTACTGCAACGAGTGCAAGCGGCAGTTCTCGGCCAAGGTCGGGACCATCTTTGAGGACTCCCCGATTGGCTTGGACAAGTGGCTTCCGGCCATCTGGCTCATGGCGAGCAACCGCAACGGAATCTCGTCGTACGAGATCGCGCGCGGCCTGGGCGTCACGCAAAAGACCGCGTGGTTCATGCTGCACCGCATCCGCGAAGCCATGCAGTCCGATTCGTTCCGCCTCTTCACCGGCACCGTCGAAGCCGATGAGACGTACATCGGCGGGACGTTCGAGAATAAGCCGCTCAAAGTGCGCCGCAAGCTCTCCAAGCGTAACTGGGTCATGGAAGGCAAGACGGCAGTGTTCGGCATGGTGGAACGCGCGCAGGAAGGCCGCAAAGGCGAGGTTCGCGCCATGACGGTGCCAAGCACGCAGAAGCCGACACTGCACCGCATCCTCCAGCAGAACGTCCACCACGACGCTACGATGCACACCGACTACGCCCACGTCTACCGGACGCTGGACGAGTACTTCTTGCACCATGCTTGGGTGAATCACACGGCGCTGGAGTACGTGCGCGGATCGGTTCACACGAACACGATTGAGAACTTTTGGTCGGTGTTGAAGCGCACGCTGGGCGGGACGTATATCTCC
>JAXDMB010000304.1:0-4563 GCA_034666325.1 Vulcanimicrobiota bacterium | reverse complement strand
GCGCAACGGGCCGTTGCGGCGCTGCTGCGCCGCGCCGGCGCGCGCTCCGCCGAAGAACATGTCGAAGATGTCGCCGAAGCCCTCGCCGCCGAATCCTCCGAAGCCCGCTTCGCCGGCGCCGCCGTTCACGCCGGCGTGGCCGAAGCGGTCGTAGTTCGCGCGCTTCTGCGCGTCCGAGAGCACCTCGTACGCTTCGTTGATCTCTTTGAAGTGCGCCTCGGCCGCGTGCTTGTCTTCGGCGACGTCGGGATGATATTTGCGCGCGAGCTGACGATAGGCGCGTTTGATCGTGCTCTCGTCAGCGTCGCGAGCGACGCCGAGAACGTCGTAGTAGTCCGTCGCCATTTACCGTATTTCGACGTCGTTGAGGTGGTCGCCCAGCGAACGGGCGGTTCCCGACGCGAGCGCGATGAGGCGGCCGTACGGCATGCGGCGCGGACCGAGGATCGCGAGCATGCCGACGCCGCGATCGCCGAAGCGATACGGGACGGTGACCACGCTGCATTCCGACAGCTCGTCGGCGCGCAGCTCGTGTCCGATGCGCACGTGCGCCGCGTCCGTCGCGGCGGTGCTCTCCGCCGCGAGCTCGTCGGCGATGAGGTCGTAGAGCGTGCGCTGCTCCTCGACGATGCGCAGGATCGCGCGCAGCTTGCGCAGGTCGTGGAACTCCGGCTGATCGAGCAGGTTCTGCGCCCCGGCCGCGGCGATCTCCGGCTCGTCGGTCTGCCGCGCCGTCGCGAACGCGCCGCGCACCGCTTCGCGAATCTCCGCGCTCACGTTGAGCTCGGCGCAGACGGCGTCGATGTCGGCCGAGCCGATTTCCTCCATGACGCGCCCGCCGAAGCGCGAGTTGAGCGCGTTCGAGAGGCGCGTGAGATCGTCGGCCGCCACGTCGCTCGACCACTCGAACACGCGCTGCGCGCCGATGCCGCCGGACGTCACGAGCACGGCCATGCTCGTGCGCGGCGACAGCCAGATGAGCTGGACGTGCTTGAACGCGTGCGTGTCGCGCGACGGCGCGATGGCGATCGCGAGATTCCCCGACATGCCGGAGAGCAGGCGGGTGGTCTGCTCGATCACGTCGCCCAGCTCGAGCGAGGCCTCGCGGAACTGGTCGCGGATGCGGCGGGAGTCGTCCTTGGTGAGCGACTCGGGCTGCATGAGCCGGTCGACGTAGGTGCGGTAGCCGGCGTCGGAGGGGATGCGCCCGGCGGACGTGTGCGGCTGGACGAGGTAGCCCAGCGATTCGAGCTCGGCCAGCTCGTTGCGGACCGTCGCCGAAGAGACGCCCAGGTTGTACTTCTGCGTAAGCGTGACGGAGCCGACCGGTTCGGCCGTGTTGATGTACTCGTACACGACGGTCGCCAGAATGAATGCTTTACGTTTGTCGAGCTCGAGCTTCTCGTTCACCAAGTCACCGCTAGCAGTCGGCACGGAAGAGTGCCAAGCCTCGGCTTAGCGTACCACCCCGGGCCGAGGAGATCAAGGCGTTCGGTCCGCGGGCGCGGCGTGGGTCAAGAAGCGGCGCTCGCCTCGCGCCGGTGGGCGAGCGTGGTGAGCTCGGACAGGACGACGCCGTAGAAGACGACGGTTCCCACCAGGCCCACCCAGAGCGGCTGCTCGTACCGCGCTCCGGTCAGCGGAACGAGCACGTCGTTGATCGTCCACCACACCAGCAGGCCGTAGAACAGCCCCCAGGCCACCGACGTCGGCGCCTGCCACATCGACCGCAGGCGCCGCGCCGGCAGCGCGTACAGCATCCCCAGCGCCACGGCGAGCAGCAGGTACAGCACGACGCCCAGGCCGACGAGCGGCCAGGACGCCGGCGCGCCGTGAAACGGCGGCAGCGCTTGCGCGGGCTCCGCGAAGAAACCGCCCAGAGTGAACTCGTGCAGCCACGCGACCGCGACGACCGCGTAGAACACCGCGCTCGTCACGCCCGCGATCAGCCCACCGTAGAAGCCGTCGATCCAGCGGACCATCGTCTCTTGTTTCGGCAGTTCCGGCGCGAGGCCGTCGCCGGGGGGGCGGTCCGCGGGAAAAACGAATCCGCCCGCCATGTCGACGCCCACCCAAAGCGAAGCCATCGAGGCGCTCTTCAGCGAGGTCCGGCGCTTCCCGCCGCGGCCGGAGTTCGCGGCGCAAGCGAACGCGAAACCCGGTATCTACGAAGAGGCGGAACGCGACTACGAGGCGTGGTGGAAGTCCTGGGCCGACAAGCTCGAGTGGATGACCCCGCCCACGAAGATTCTGGAGTGGAACGAGCCGTTCGCGACCTGGTTCGGCGACGGCGAGCTCAACGCGTCGGTCAACGCGCTCGACCGCCACGTGCGTGCCGGCAAGGCCGCGAAGGTGGCGTTCTACTATGAGGGCGAGCCCGGTGACCGCTGGACGGTCACGTACGGCCAGCTACTGGACGAAGTGTGCCGCTTCGCGAACGGGCTGCGCAAGCTCGGCGTGAAAAAAGGCGACCGCGTCGCCGTGTACATGCCGATGATCGTGGAGCTGCCGATCGCGATGCTCGCCTGCGCACGCATCGGCGCGGCGCACTCGGTGATCTTCGGCGGCTTCTCGCCCGACTCGATCCTCGACCGCGTCAACGATTCCGAATGCGTCGCGATCGTCACGGCCGATCAAGGCTGGCGCCGCGGCACGAAGGTACCGCTGAAGGCGAACGTCGACGACGCGATCGCGAAAGGCATGCCCTCGCTGAAGCACGTCATCGTCGCCAAGCGCGTCGGCGATCCGGTCGACATGGTGGACGGGCGCGACGTGTGGTGGGACGACGCGGTGCGCGACCAGCCCTCGACGTGCGAGCCCGAGCGCATGAACGCCGAAGATCTGCTCTATTTGTTGTACACGTCCGGGACGACCGCGAAGCCCAAAGGCATCAAGCACACGACGGCCGGCTATCTCACCGGCGTGACCGCGACGCACAAGCTCGTGTTCGATCTGAAAGAAGACACGGACGTGTACTGGTGCGCGGCCGACATCGGCTGGGTGACCGGCCACTCGTACATCGTGTACGGTCCGCTGTGCAACGGCGCGACGAGCGTGATCTACGAAGGCACGCCGGATTACCCCGACAAGGACCGGCTGTGGGAGATCGTCGAGCGCTACAAGGTGACGATCCTCTACACCGCGCCGACCGCGATACGCACGTTCATGAAGTGGGGCACGCAGTATCCCGAGAAGCACGACATGTCGTCGCTGCGCGTGCTGGGAAGCGTCGGCGAGCCCATCAATCCGGAAGCGTGGATGTGGTATTACGAGCACATCGGCGGCGGGCGCTGTCCGGTGGTGGACACGTGGTGGCAGACCGAAACCGGTGCGATCATGATCGCGCCGCTGCCCGGCATCACGACGCTCAAGCCGGGCTCCGCGACGAAGCCGTTTCCCGGCATCGCGGCCGATCTCGTCAACGACAAGGGTGAGTCCGTGCCGCTCGGCGGCGGCGGGTACATCGTGCTCACGCGCCCGTGGCCGTCGATGCTGCGCGGCATCTACGGCGACGACCAGCGCTACGTCGAGACATACTGGTCGAAGTTTCCGCACCGCTATCTCGCGGGCGACGGGTGCAAGCGCGACCAGGAGGGCGACTACTGGTTCATGGGCCGCATCGACGACGTGATGAACGTGAGCGGCCACCGCATCTCGACCACCGAGGTGGAGTCCGCGCTCGTGGACCATCCGTCCGTCGCGGAAGCGGCCGTGACCGGCAAGAACGACGACATCACCGGCCAGGCGATCTGCGCGTTCGTGACGCTGAAGTCACATGCCAACGGTTCGCCGGAGCTCGCGGACGAGCTGCGCGGGCACGTGGCGGAGAAGCTCGGCAAGTTCTGCCGCCCGAAGTATCTGACGTTCACGCAAGAGCTGCCCAAGACGCGCTCGGGCAAGATCATGCGGCGCCTGCTGCGCGACATCGCGGAAGGCCGCATGCTGGGCGACACGACGACGCTCGCGGACTCGAACGTCGTGCAAGAGCTGCAAGCGCGCGCGAAAGAGGAAGCCGGCAAAGAAGACTAGGTTTGGTGCTCCACCAGCGCGCGGGCGCGGGCGACGAGCTCGTTGCGGATGGCGGCCGGTTCGATGATGCGCGCGATGCCGCCCCATGCGACGAGCTGGTGCAGCGCCGCGTCTTCCGCCGGGAAGATGATGCGCACCGCCACATCGCCGGCCGCAATGTCCGGACGGTCCGTGAGGACGTGCGCCTCCCAGTAGCGTGACACGATCTCGAGTCGCGATCGCGCGACCGACACGATGACGGTGAAGCGCTGCGAGCTCTCTTCCACCGACGCCGTCCAGCGCCGCCAGTACGCGTCGAGATCGAAGTCCGGGGGGCGCACGAACGATTGGGTCAGCCCCGTAACGCCCGTGATGCGCTCGGCGCGAAACGTGCGGTACTCCGCGGCCGCGGCCTCGCCGTCGCCCGTGCGCGCGACCAGATACCACACGCCCGCTTTCGCGACGAGCCCTAGCGGGTCGACGACGCGTTCGGTGGTCTTGCGGTCGCGGTCGCGGTAGCGCAGCGACACGCGCTTGTCGTCCCACACCGCGCGG
>JAXDMB010000303.1:0-9820 GCA_034666325.1 Vulcanimicrobiota bacterium | reverse complement strand
CAGCGCCGCATCTTCGCGGACTGGCAGAAGTACATGGTGCTGTACCACGTGCAGCCGCCGCCGGCCGGTCCGGTCCCGTCCGACGTTCTGAAGTACGTCACCGCGGAGATCGCCGAGCTGCGCGACCTCGACACGGCGCGCGGCGATTTTGCGGCCCGCATCGCGAGGCTGCGCGAGGAGATCGAGGCGCTGTTGCCCGACGGTCTCGAGCTCGTGTCGATCGCCGCGCCGCGCTATTATGCGCCGAACGATCCCGTCGTGCTGCTGTCGGGCGACGCCGTTCCCGGTACGCCGCCCGACGCGCGCGCCACGATCGCATGCGTCCTCGCGTCGAACGTGCTATCGTCCGCGTCGTTTCCCGCCGGGATCGTGAGCGGCAGCGCCGCCGCGACGGTCGACGCATCCTTACTCCCCGCACCCGCGGGCGCGCTTCCGCACGCGGTGCTCGCGCAGCTCGTGCAAGCGGAGCTGCTGCTCGATCCCGCATCAGCGGACGTCCCCGTCGCCGCGCTCGCGGCGCAGGGCGGTTCGCAGAACCCGGCGGTGCTCGACTTCACCGCAGCCGTCACGGCGCTCGTCGCAGCGCAGCAGGCGCTCATCGGCGGCACGACGGCGCCGAACGGGATCGCATTCGCGGGCAAAACGCCGGAGCCGGCGATCGCGATGCGCGCGTGGCGCACGCCCTGGAACCCGGTCGCGCTCTCGTGGCGCGCGGACGTGTACCCGGTCGATCTTCCGAACGGCACGTATCCCGAGCGTTTCGTGCTCGATAACTTCGCGCTCGATGCCGGCACGTTCGAGCTGGAGCTCACCGGCGCGGTGTCCGCGCAGGCGCAGGGTTACGCGGGTACGATATTGCTCAGCCCCGACGCGAGCATCAGCCTGCAGAACCAAATCACCACGTATCTGCGCTTCGTGGACGATCCGGAGCTGCACGACATCCTCACCGGCCTGGGGTCGTACCCGCTGCTCGCGCAGGGTCTGAACGGGTTCGACGCTTCGCTCGCGATGCTCGAGCAGATCCTGCAGATGCCCGTCGCCGATCCGAACGCGGGCGACCCGATCAACTCGTACTTTTCGAACACGACGGTGCCCAACGCCGTGGGCCCGGAAAACCGGCGCGGCCCGCTGACGTCCAACGCCTACAACCCCCTGCGCGCGGGCAAGATCGCGATCCGCGAGCTGCTGCTCGTCGATGAGTTCGGGCGCTCGAAGAAAGTCGATCTGGAGCACCTGATCGTCGCGGAGACGATTCCGGTCGACGACATGCAGACGCCGCCCGCGCTCGTCCCGCCGCTGCGGCTCGCGCAGAGCGCGCAGCTGTGGTTTCGCTGGCTCTCCGCCGCGGATCCCGCGATCGACGCGACGAGCCTGCCGGCGACGAGCCCGATCTGCGGCTGGGCGGTGCCCAACCACTTGAGCGCGAGCATGATGTGGTACGACGCGTCCGGCGCAGCGATCGGCGCGCTCACCGCGACGGCCGGCGGGTTCGTGTGGCAAACGGCGCCCGGTGCGGGACCCGCGGGGCAGTCGTTCGATGACGCGTTCGCGAACCGCAATCCGGTTCTCGCGGCGTTCGCGCGCAGCATGTTAGCCAACGGAACGGACTATTTCATCGCGCTGCTGCGCACCATCGATCGCACGCGCGTGTTCGTCGCACCGTCGAACGCCCAGCAAGATCGCGCGACGGCGGTGCTGCTCGGGGCGCCGCTCGCGCTCGTGCAAGCCGACCTGTCGCTGGAGCTGCAAGGTCTGCCGTTGCCCGAACAGAGCTATGCCGCGCTCGCGGCCGACATGCAGCGTCCGGACCCGCTGCACCGCACCGTGCGCGGTTTTCCGCAAGTGCGCTTTCCCGTCACGCTGGGCAGCCTGGAACAAGTCGACGACGGCCTCATCGGATACTTTCTCGCGCCGGACGGTACGGCCGACTACGCGACGTTCTACGCCGAGGCGGCGAACGGCGAGGACGCGCACATCGTCGTACCGGAGCCGTCGACGATCACGGTGGCGCCGGCCGACGCGCAGCCGCGGCGCGTCACGATGCTGGTCGACGCGCGCTGCGCGGTGCACGCGTTCAACGGGATCTCACCGACGAAGATTCTCACGATTCCGGCGGAACAGTACGCGCAAGCGCTCGCGACGATGGCGTTCACGTTCCTCACGTCGCCCGTGCTGACCGCGGCGGTGGTCGTCACCGAGCCCGTGCCTGTGCCGCTCCCGGTGCTGCCGGGTCGTGCGGAATCGCGGCAGTTCGCGCTTCCGATTCCGCAAGAAGGTGACGGCACGTGGACGTTCGTGACCTACGGCGAGGGCCGCTGGACGGAGATCGGCATCGGCACGGTGGATCTCAACGCGACGTTTCCGTCACCGCTGCAGCTGACGGAGGGCTGGCTCAAGCTCTCCCGCGCCCCCAAGAAAACCTAAAGGAGCACTGGAGAAAGCAATGGACGGGTACATCATCCCCTCGATCCACAACGAGCTCGACCTGGACTTCGTGTATTCGGGCCAAGAGCACGCGATGCAGATCAAGGTGCGCAACGAGCTGACCACCTCCGTGCGCCTGGTTCGCGATGACGACCCGCGCATCCGCATCGGCTTCAAGGATGCGGGCACCGTGTCGTTCGACCCGTCCGGCGTGTCTTGCCCCGGTTTTCGCGTGGCGTCGTACGAGAACGACGTGCTGGAGTTTGCGCTCGAGCTGAGCGAGCTGTGGTGGCTCGAGGGCGACATGCTGGTGGTGTCGTTCGCGCAATTCCGCGCGGACGGTCCGCCCGGACTCGGGACGATCTCGGCGGAGATCACCGGGTTGAGTCCGGCGCTCGGCGCCCCGATGATGTTTCCGCTGGTCCGCTTGAACGCACCGCCCGGTCCGCCGCGCACGCTGGCGACATCGTGGCTCAACGGCAACGTCGTGCCGGTGGCGGCCGCCTTCGGCGCTCCGACGCGCGAGTCGTCGCTCGCGTTCATGGTGATGCCGCACTCGGTCGATCCGAGCGCGTCGGGTGGAGCGATGATGGACTCCAAGCACCCGATCGGCGACGCGCGCATCGTCGTCACGCTCGCGAGCGGAAACTCGCAGGTGTACCGTGCGCTCACGGCGCCCGGTCTCGCGCAGTCGATCAGCGCGACGTCGCGCGGCTGGACGAGCACGCCGCTGAGCGGCGCCGCGATGCCGACCTGGGAGCTGCGCCCCGACCAAAACGAGGTCGGCTGGAAAACCGACGGCAACAAGCGTGAGATTCCGATCGGACTCGCCGGAATCGTCAGCAATCAAGCACGCGGCACGGGTCACGTCATCGTCTACACGATGAACTTCCCTGGGCTCGCCGACGGGCACGCCGTGCTGGGCGTGAAGCTCGCCACTGCGCCGGTCAGCATCGACTCGTTCACGGCGACGCCGGCGACCGTCGCGAACCTTACCGGCCCCGCCACGGTGAACCTGTCGTGGGCAACCACCAACGCGACCGCGGTTACGATCTCGCAGGTGGGTGCGGTCGACACCGGCGGCACCAACTGGCCGGTGCAGATCGAGCAGACCACGACGTTCGTCTTGATCGCGTTCGATGCGGCGCTCAGCACGATCGTCTCCAAGGTCGCGACGGTTCAGGTGACGCCGAGCGTGACGAGCCGGCTCGTGCCGCAAGGCGCGATCGCGATTTGGAAAGACACGGTCGCTTCCATCCCGCCGAACTGGCAATTGTGCGACGGCAGCAACGGTTCGCCCGACCTTCGCGACCGCTTCGTGATGGGCGCGGGCACGACGCCGCCCAAGACGGCCGGTCCGGCCGACACGCACACGCACCAGATCGCGGCGCTGAGCGGAACGTTCTCCACGAACCAAGCCGGCGCGCACACGCACGGGGTTCCGTCGGCATGGTATGGGCGCGGCTTGAGCTGCGGGAAATGGAGCGGCATCGACGCCGGCAGCAACCCGAACGCGCAAACGCAAAGCGCCGGCACCCACGGGCACACGGTCGCCGTGAGCTTCAACGGCTTCACGAGCGACGCCAACACCGGCGGCGTGCGACCGCCGTGGTACGCGCTGTGCTATATCATGAAGACGTGAGCGCGATGTTTCTTTCCGACTCGTCGAGCTCCATCAAGGTCGAGATCCTCAACGCGACCGGCGGCACCAGCGTCGTGACCGGCCAAGCGAATACCGTGATGCTGCGCCTGACGAACGCGACGGGAGCGGCGGTCCCGGTGCAGGCGTCGGCGCCCGCCGATCCGGTGACCGGCACCGCCTTCGCGGTCCTCGCGTTTTTCGACGCGTTCTACGCCGCCGGGCAAGGTTCGCCGGCGGACCTGCAAGTCGCCGCGCCCGGCTGGAGCGCGGCGTATTTTCCCAACGCCGAGTTTCCCGCCTGGGCGATCGCGTCGGACACGGATTTCGCGTGGGCCGACGGCGCGCCGGTCACGTTCACCGTGAAGAACTTCGTTCCGACCGTGAAGCCGACGACGTACTATCTCACGTTCAACGTCGACAACGTCAACGGCGGGAGCGAAGCCGTTCAGATTCCCGTCGCCGTGCAGAACCCGCCGAGCGGCCGCGACTTGAGCAAGACCGTCTCGCTCACGGTGAAGAACGCGAGCATCACGATCACGAAGACGCCGAGCGACGCGCAGCCGAACACGCTCGTGCTGCGGCTCGCCAACACCGATCCGAACAACTCGCTCGTGCCGCCGGGGACGCAATGGCCGGGCACGCCGTCGTTCACGCTCTCGTTCGTGTACGGGCAGCAGCCCGGCGCGTACGCGCTTGCGACGTCGACCGGCGCGGCGGACTGGGGTGCCGGCGTCAGCGCGCCGGCGCAATGGGACGTCGTCAAGAACGACGGACCTACCTGGAGCTTCAACCCGATCCAGCAGACGAACGACGTGATCCTCGGCACCGGCAACAACGCCTGGGTGGAGTTCACCGTCTCATCGATCGTGACGACGTTCTTGCCGGGGCCGACGCTGCTGTATCTGCAGTACACCAGCATCCCGGGATTCACCGACGGTTCGCTCGCGATCCCGCTCGACAAAGAGTACGCGCTCATGTCGATCGGTGAGTTCGTCATCAACACGAACCAGTTCACGGTCGACGGCGACGCGCCGGCGACGGGCTACCTGAACTGGAAGGTCGCGAATGCGGACCTCGTCGAGCTCGAAGGGTACGGCGCGGTGAACGCGCGCGCGGTGAGCTATCCCGTGACGATCGACCGCACGCAGCGGTTCGTGCTCACCGCGTACGACATCCATCTCGGCAAGGTGATCTCCGCGAGCCAGCCGGTCACCGTGCTGCCCGGACTGGCGACACGCCTGATGCCGGTCGACAGCATCGTCATGTGGAGCGGTGACGTCTCCGCCATCCCGCCGGGCTGGCTGCTGTGCGACGGTTCGAACGGAACGCCCGACATGCGCGAACGGTTTCTCGTGGGTGCGGGCAGCACCAATCAGCCCAACGAAAGCGGGACGTCGACGCACGTGCACAACCTCGGCGGCTGGGCGGCCCAGAGCTTCGCCACGACGACCGACGGCGACCATGCGCACTTGATGCCCAGCGCCTGGTACGCGCGCAGCCTGTCGTGCGGGAAGTGGTCGGGCGTCGACGTCAACGCGCAGCCGCCGTCCAATTGGTACACCCAGAACAGCGGCGGGCACAACCACTCCGTGGGCGTCGGCTTCAGCGGCGTGCAGACGTCGACGCAGAACGGCGGGCTTCGCCCCGCCTGGTATGCGCTGTGCTTCATCATGAAGCAGCCGGCGTAGCCGGCGTGCTCGACGACGCGATCGCCGAGCTCGTCCGCGCGCGGTGGGGCTCGTCCGCCGCGATTACCGGGAGCGTACCGCTGTCCGCGCGGGCGTCGCTGTCCGTGCGCGCTGCGCTGAGCGGGCCCGGTGCGCCGGACAGCATCATCGTCAAGCACGTCCGCGCGGAAGAGCTCGGCGCGGATCTCAGCGTGACGAATCCCGAGTTCCTCGAAGAGCTTGCGGCGCATCGGTTTCTGCGCGCCGCCGGCGCCGAGGCTCGGCTGAAGCCGGCGCTGATCGCCGACGATCCGCGCGGAATCATGGTGTTCGAAGATCTCGGGCGCGAGCCGTACGTGCGCATGCGAACGTTCGAGGAGCTCGTGCCGATGCTCGCGACCGCGATCGCGCGCCTGCACACCGCCGGCGCGCCGCGCATCGACGCGTATCTCGACACCCGCGCGGCGCTCGGGCTCGCCGGCGACCGCCGCCGCTATGGCACCCCCGCACAGGCGAGCCGCGTCGAGCGGGCAGCCCGAGCGGTCCTGCGCGAATCCGGTGCGCTCGGGGTCGCGCGCGAGCTCGACGATGTGCTCGCGTGCATCGCCGATCCCGGCGCGTTCCGCACCGTGGTGCACGACGACCTGGGCAACGCGCGACAAACGTTTGAAGTGGGTCACGCGCTGTATCTGCTCGACTTCGAGTACGCCAAAGTGGGGCACGCGCTGCTCGACCTCGGCAAGCCGATGATCGGCAAGTTCGAAGTTCATCTCGAATCGGGCGTTTACGGCTGGACGTGCCCGCGTTTTCCGATCGAGCTGGCCGGCGCGTACCGCGCGCAACGGGCGCAGCTCGGGGGTACGGAGTTCGACGACGCCGCGTGGCGCCGCGCGCTCGCCGCGTCGCTGCTCTGGACGGGTCTGTCCCTGATCGGCCGGCTCGCGACGCTCGAGCCGGACCGCAATTTGCTCGGCACGGTCCCGCAAAACGCGAACGGCATCGTTGCGCGCACGCTGGAGCTGGTGGAGCCGCTCGCCGAGTTCCCGCAGCTCTGCGCCGCGCTGCGCGACGCGCTCTCCCGCGCGTCCTGGAACTTCGCGTCCTGACGGTGCCGCCGCCCGCGCTGCGCGATCACACTCCGGTGAGACGCAGACCCATCTCGTCGAGCTGCTCGAAGCCGAGCGACGCGTACAGCGGGCGCGCGTCGTCCGACGGATGCAGCACCAGACGGATGAGCATCGCCGCGCGCGCGTAGCCCGACAGTTCGGCCATCAGCGCGCGCGCGATTCCCCGGCGGCGCGCGTGCGGCGCGACGTACACCGACTGCACGCGGCCTTCGCGGTCGGACGGCCAGCCGGGCCGCGGAATCGCCGCGTGCACGAGCAGCGAGCCGCTCGCGATCGGCTCGCCGTTCTCCTCGGCGACGAACGACACGTACGTGCCGTCCGCGACGGCGTCGTGGAACCACGCCGTCCAGACCGGAACTTGCGCGGCCATCGACTCCTCGGAGTGGCCGCCGACCTCGCGCCACACCCGCGCGCGGTGCTCCGCCAGCAGCGCCGCGTCGTCCGGTGTCGCGCGCCGGATCGCATAGCTCACATGCCGCGGAAGCTCGGTGCGCGCTTGTTCGCGAACGCGTCGAGGCCTTCGGCGAAATCCGCCGTGGCGCCCGCGACGCTTTGCAGATGCGCTTCGTACGCGAGCGCGTTCTGCACGTCCAGCAGCCCGTTGCGCACGAGCTCGCGCTTGATCAAGCCGATGGCGCGCGGACCCTTCGCGAACGTCGCCGCGAGCGTCTGCGCTTCTTCCACGCAGCGGTCGAGCGGTACGACCTTCGTGCACAAGCCGAGCGCGTCCGCGCGCGCGGCGTCCACTTTCTCCGAGAGCAGACACAGCTCGAGCGCCTTCGCATAGCCGATGATGCGCGGCAGCGTGAACGACAGCCCGCTGTCCGGCACGAGCCCGATCTTCACGAACGCGGTGGTGAACGACGCGCTCTCCGCGACGATGCGGAAATCGCACGCGCACGCGATCCCCATGCCTGCGCCGGCCGCGACGCCGTTCACCGCGGCGATCACCGGCTTCTCGATCGTGAGAATCTTCAGCAGCAGCGGACCGTAACGTTTCTCGACCGTCGCGCCGAGATCGATCGGCTCGCCGGGCGGCAGCGTGCGCGCGTCGTCGAGCGCCTGTCCCGCGCAGAACGCCTTGCCTTCGCCGGTGATCACGATCGCGCGCACCGCCGCGTCGCGCTCGAGCGCCTTGAACGTCGCGAGCAGCGAGTCGAGCAGGTCGGCCGTGAGCGCGTTGTACGCTTGCGGCCGCGCGAACGTGATGGTCGCGACGCCGTTCTCGGTCGCGACGCGATGGTCGACCGGTGCGCTCATCGTCCCTGCCATGTCGCCTTCCGTTTTTCGAGGAACGCGGCGATGCCCTCGCGCGCGTCCTCGCTCTGCAGCAGCGCGTAGAACGCGCGGCGCTCGTCGAGCAGGCCCGCGTGCAGCGACTCTTCGAACGCGCGCGCGATGATCTTCTTCGCCGTGCGCACGGCGTGCGGGGCTTGCTGCGCGAGGCGTTTCGCGAGATCGATCGCCACGGGCAGCACGCGTTCCGCCGGAACGGAGCGGTTCGCCAACCCGTGCAGCTCCGCTTCGCGGCCGCTGATCTCGCGCCCGAGCAGCACCATTTCCGTTGCGAGCACCTTGCCGACCGCGCGCGTCAGCCGCTGCGTGCCGCCCGCGCCCGGCATGACGCCCAAATTGATCTCGGGCTGGCCGAGGCGCGCGTCGTCCGCGACGACCATCATGTCGCACGACATCGCGAGCTCCAGCCCACCGCCCAGCGCCAGCCCGCGCACCGCGGCGATCGTGGGCAGCCCCACCGCCCACAGCCGGTCCCACACTTCGAGACGCGGGCCCACCGCGGCGAACTCGGCGATGTCGGCGCCGGCGGCGAACGCGCGGTCGTCGCCGGTGATCACGACGGCGCGCGTGACGCCGTCCGCATCCAGCCGTTCCAGCGCATCGGCGAGCTTGCCGGCCACCTCGTTCGAAAGCGCGTTGAGCACCTTGGGCCGGTTCAGCCGCACCAGCGCGACGTGCTCGTGCGGGCGTTCGGTGACGACGACGTCAGCCTGTCCGGAGCTTGGCGAAGGCATCATACCGCTCTCCGGTCGATCACGCGCTTCGCCTTCCCTGCCTCGATCCGTTCGATCGTGCCCGGCGCGACGACGCGCGTCCGCAGCGACACCAGCAGCGTCTCCGCGAGCCGTTTGGTCACCGCTTCGCCGAACTGCTCGGCGTCGCCGATCGACGCGTCCGCGTGGTGCTCCACCTCGACCAGCATCGTGTCGAGCCCGTTGGGCGGGCGGTCGACGAAGATCCGGTAGTTCGGCGACAGCTCGGCGAACCGCAGCAGCACTTCCTCGACCGCGGACGGGAACACGTTCACGCCGCGAATCACCAGCATGTCGTCGACGCGCCCGGTGAACCAGTCGATGCGCGCGGTCGTGCGGCCGCACGCGCACTTCTCGCGAACCAGCGACGTGAGATCGCGCGTGCGGTAGCGCAGCACCGGCATCGCTTCGCGCGTCAGCGTCGTGATGACCAGCTCGCCGCGCTCACCGTCGGCCAGCGGCTTGCCGGTGTCGGGGTCGATGATCTCGGCGAGAAAGTGGTCCTCTTGCACGTGCAGGCCTTGCTTCTCGAGACATTCCTGCGCGACGCCGGGACCGATGATCTCGGTGAGTCCGTAGATGTTGGTCGCGACGACGCCGAACAGCTCCTCGAGCTCCTCGCGCATCTCGCGCGTCCACGACTCGGCGCCGCAGATCGCGTACTTCAGTGCTTTCGGGCGGCGGTTCTCCGCGCGCAAGCGTTCGGCGAGCACGAGCGCGTACGACGGTGTGGCGCCGATGCCGATCACGGGCAAATCGCAGAGCAGCTGCAATTGTCGCGCGGTGTTGCCGCTCGACGCCGGAATCGCGCACGCGCCCAACGTCTCGCAGCCGCCGTGCGCGCCGAGACCGCCGGTGAACAAACCGTAGCCCCACGCGACCTGGAACATGTTGTGCGGCGCGATGCCGCCG
>JAXDMB010000302.1:0-7487 GCA_034666325.1 Vulcanimicrobiota bacterium | reverse complement strand
TGCGCTCGACGAGCATCGTTCGAACGCCGCGGCGCCCGAGCTCCAGCGCCAGCGTCAGCCCGACGGGCCCGGCGCCAACAACCAGCACCTGCGTGGAATCCATACCGTCGCGCGCGTCAGTCGTCGAGCAGGCTCGTGTAGTACCGCCAGCGGCCTTCGATCCCGAACGCGTCGGCGGCTTGCATCTCCAGCTCGTCGCGCCGCATCCCGCGCGGCGTCCCGATCATGGACGCCCAGAGCGTGAGCTTCGCCTGGTGCTCGAGCCAGATCGCGTCGATCACCACCTGCTCGACGCTCGTGCCAACGATCGCGACCCCGTGGTTCTGCAAGTGGACGATGCGCTTGTCGCCGAGCGCGTTCGCGAGCGCGGCGCCCTGTTCGCTCGTCGTCACCTTGCGCGCGGAGCGGTAGATCGGGATCTCGTCGCGCACGACGGACGCCATGACGCCCTGCATCGGCAGAATCGGCTTCTCGAGATCGCCGAAGATCGTCGCGATCGGCTGGTGCGTGTGCACGACCGCGGTGACGTCCGGACGCGCTTTGTAGAGCTCGGTGTGCAGGCGCGTCTCGTCCGGCGCGCGGTACGCGCCGTCGACATGGTTCGTCTCGAGATCGACCATCGTCACGTGCTCGGGCGTCATGTGGAGCTGATTCCCCTGCTCCGCGCCGCGCGCGCGGATCAGCACGTAGCCGCTGTCCGGCACGCGCGCGCTGACGTGCCCGAGGTAGTCGACGAGCTCGAGCTTCGCGAGCACGCGGCAGCCGAGCGCAATCTTCGCGCGCAGCGCGCTCACGACCGCCGGATCCGGCGCCGCGGAGGCCGTCACGACGCGATGAGCTCCGCCGCGGGGAACGACGATTTGAGGACCTTGTATTTCGCGCTCGCGTCGATCAGCGGCTGCGCGTCGGCCGCGTCCAGCCGTTCGGCCCAGCGCACGCGCCGGATGTTCGGGCTGATCGGCTGCTTCGTGTACTTCTCGAGGATTTTCGCCGACTCGCCGTGATGCGCGTTCGCCCAGCGCGACGTCTCCACGATCGCCGCGGCGAAGCGCTTCACGACATCCGGGTGCGCCTTGGCCCAGTCGGCGCGCGCGAACCACGCGCCGATCAAGAACTCTTTGCCGATGGAGCTGTACACCGGCGCCAAGAGCCGCGCATCGCTGCCCACGGCGGCGGAGAGCTCCGGCTCGGCGATCACCGCGGCGTCCACGCGGCCGGCGGCAAGCGCCGGGCCCATCTGCGGAAACGGCAGCTCGATCCACCGGACCGTGCCCGGATCGGCGCCGTTCTGATCGAGCCACGCCGATGCGCCGACCTGCGTGATGTTCTTGATGCCGCTCACCGCGATCGTCTTGCCGTTCAAATCCTTCGCGGACTTCACGGGCGAGGACTTCGCGACGGCGAGCGCGGTCGTGGGCTCGCTGCTGGTGTAGAAACCGCCGGGCGCTATCAGCACGAAGGGCAGGCCGCGCTCGAGCGCCGTCGCGAGCGACACGAGATTCGCCTGTCCGATGTCGACCGCACCCGACGCGACCGCGGCCGCGATCGCGGCGCCGTTGTTGATCAGCGAGATCTCCGCGTCGACGCCCGCTTTCTTGAGAAAGCCTTCGTCTTTCGCCCACAGCACCTGCGCGCCGATGTCGATCGGCGTGGTCGCAACGCGCAGAACCGGGAGCGGATCGGCGTGCGCGGGCGGC
This sequence comes from Vulcanimicrobiota bacterium, assembly GCA_034666325.1. Lineage (GTDB taxonomy): Bacteria > Vulcanimicrobiota > Vulcanimicrobiia > Vulcanimicrobiales > Vulcanimicrobiaceae > Vulcanimicrobium. The sequence goes on along the minus strand of JAXDMB010000302.1, from coordinate 5,790 downwards.
GCCCCGCCGGCGAGGACCAGCAGCGCGCCGAGCGCCGCGAAGAGCGCCGCGCGCGGTGCGCGCCGGCGGAACGGAGCCGTCATGAAATTCTCCTTCCCGTGAAGCGGAATCCAGCGTCGCGCGGGGTACCACAGGCGCGATGAAGATCGACGCCTTTCCGCACATCTTTCCGAAAGCGTTCTTCGACCGCATGGTCGACGTCGCGCCCGACAAGGACGCGATCAAGCGATGGCTCCACATCCCGGTGCTGTGGGATCTGGACGCGCGCCTGCGCATGATGGACGAGTTCGGCGAGTACGCGCAGATCCTGACGCTGTCGCTGCCGGCGATCGAGTCGCTCGCGCCGCCGGACCGCTCGCCGGAGCTCGCACGGCTCGCGAACGACGGAATGGCGGACATCTGCGCGCGCTATCCGGATCGCTTCCCTGCGTGGGTGGCGTCGCTTCCGATGAACAACGTGAGCGCGTCGCTCGACGAGCTGACGTACGCGGTCGAGCACCGCGGCGCCAAAGGGATTCAGATCTTCACCAACGTCAACGGCCGGCCGCTCGACGAGCCCGAGTTCGCGCCGGTCTTCGAGCGCATGCACGGCTACGATCTCCCGGTGTGGCTCCATCCCGCGCGCGGCCCGGCGATGACGGATTACGCGTCCGAGCCGGCGTCGAAGTTCGAGATCTGGTGGCTCTTCGGCTGGCCGTACGAAACCAGCGCCGCGATGGCGCGCATGGTGTTCTCCGGCTTCTTCGACCGCTGGCCGAATCTCAAAGTCATCACGCACCACATGGGCGCGATGGTGCCGTATCTCGAGGCGCGCGTCGGCCTGGGCATGGACCAGATGGGCTCGCGCACGGCGAACGTCGACTACACCGCGATCGTGAAAGCGATGCGCGCGAAGGGCAGACGCCCGCTGGACTACTTCAAGATGTTCTACGGCGACACGTCGGTGAACGGCTCCGCGCCGGCGATCCGCTGCGGGCTCGACTTCTTCGGCGCTGACCACGCGCTGTTCGGCACCGACTGCCCGTTCGATCCGCAAGGCGGTCCGATGTTCATCCGCGAGACCATTCGCGCGATCGAGAGCCTGGATCTTCCGCACGACGTTCGCGACCGTCTCTATGCCGGCAACGTGCGCAAGCTGCTGCGCCTCGCGTAGCTCGCGACGCCCGCGACGAGCGCGAACCCGGTCGCAAGCGTGAGCGCGAGCGCGATCTCGGCGCCGCCGGCCGCGCCCGCGCTGTGCCCGGCTTCGAGGCTCGCGCCGAACACGAGCGCGACGAGCGCCGCGCCGAGCGTTTGTCCGGTGAGCCGCGCGGTCGCCAGGATTCCCTGCGCCGCGCCGGTGCGCTCACGCGGCGTGCCGGCGAGGATGGTGCGGTTGTTCGGCGAGTGAAAGAGGCCGTACCCGACCCCGCACAACGCCATGCGCCACACGACGTCCAGCGTCGACGCGTTCGCCGGCAGCAGCGCGAGCGCGAGCAGTCCGGCGGCGAGCACGATCATCCCGAGCGCGCCCATGACCCGCGGCTCGTAGCGATCCGACAGGCGGCCGGCGAGCGGGGCCATCGCCGCGGCGGCGATCAGCCACGGCAGCATCAGCAAACCGGTCGCGAACGGCGTGCGTCCCTGCACGTTCTGAAACAGAAACGGCAGCGCGACGTACGCGACGGTCTGCGCGATGAACGACGTGACCGACGCGGCGATCGACAGCGAGAACACCGCTTGGCGGAACAGATCGACGCCGAACAGCGGGATCTCGAGACGAAGCTGTCGCGCCACGAACACCGCGCCGACGGCGGCCGTCGCGAGCGCGGCCGCGATCACGAGCAGCGGCCGGTCGTGATGCCCGAGCGCGTCGATCGTCCAAACGAGGAGCCCGAACGTCGCCGCGCTGAGCACCGCGCTCGGCCAGTCGAAACGGTGCCCCGTCCCCGCGACGCGCGGCAGATACTTCAGCGAGAGCACGAGCGCGAGCAGCCCGAGCGGGATGTTGATCGCGAACAGCGACGGCCACGGCGCGAAGCCCAGCAGCGTACCGCCCACCACCGGACCGGCCGCGGCGCCGAGCGCGACGAACAACGCGCCCTGTCCCGCGGAGCGCCCGAGCATCGAGCGGGGATACGCGTGCCGGTTCAGCGAGCCGATCGTCGTCGTCATCGCCGCGGCGCCGCAGCCTTGCACCGCGCGCGACAGCGCGAGCACGGCGAGCGTGCGCGAGAACGTGCACGCGACCGACCCGGCGATGAACACGATCAAGCCCACCCGGTACACGCGCCCGTACCCGACGATGTCGCCGAGCGACGACACCGGCATGATCAGCATCGTCATCGTGAGCTGGTACGCATTCACGATCCAGATCGACGCCGACGCCGTCGTGCCGAGGTCGTTCGCGATCGTCGGCAGCGCGACGTTGGCGATCGTCACGTCCATCATCGCGAGCAGCGTCCCCAGCCCGGTCGCGACGATGGCCCACCGGCGCCGCGCCGGCGGTAATCCGTCCTCCTCCAACCTACGCCTGCGCCGCTCCGAGCCCGATGCGCCCGCCCAGGCGCTGCACCAGCGTGACGAGCCCGAGCAGCAGCACGACGAGCACGCAGCCCAGCGCCGCGATCACCGGGTACTGCCCGTTCGACCACAAGTCGAAGATCGCGATCGACACGACCTCGCTGCCCTGCGAGTACAGGAAGATCGCCGCGGAGATCTCGCGGAACGCGATGATCACGGTGGTCAGGAAGCCGGCGAGCAGCGACGGCATCAGCAGCGGCACGTAGATGCGCAGGAAACGCTCGGACCAGCCCGCGCCGCTGACCGCCGCCGCTTCTTCGAGCTCGTCGCGGATCTGCGCGAGGCCCGAGGCCGCGTAGCGCATGCCGTACGGGATGCCGATCGTCACGAACCCAATCACCAGCAGCGCGAGCGTTCCGTACAAGTGGAACGGCAGCGGCGCGACGAGGTACCAGAACAAGATTCCCACGCCCATCAGGATGCTCGGCACCGCGAGCGGCAGGCCGACGAGCACGTCGAGCAGCCACGCGCCGCGCACGCGCGACTTGAGCGTCACGTACGCGACGATCGCCGTCAGCACGGTGACGATCGCGCCCGCGGACAGCGAGGTGATGGTGCTGTTGAGCAGCGCGTGCTTGATCAGCGGGTAGTTCCACATCGTGGCGTAGTTCGCGAAGCCGAGCTTGTGCAGCGCGCCCGCCGACGGCGCCTCGAAGCCCGGCAGCAGCGACGACCACAAGAGCACGGCCAGCGGCAGCGCGACCGCGATGGCGAAGAACGCGGCGATCGCCGCGCCGGCGAGCGGCCGCATCGCGCCGAGCTCGATGCGGCGCGGCCGGAACGCCTTGCCCGTGACGGTCGCGTGGCGGCCGCCGCTGTTGAGCCGGTTCGCGAACGCGACGCCGCCCGCCGCAATGACGAGCACGATGCCGCACATCGCCGCGGCAACGCCGTAGTTCGGCGGAAATGCCTGCAGCGCACCGTAGATCTGCGTCGTGAGCACCGACACGTTCGCGGGAACGCCGACGAGCTGCGGCACCTCGAACGACGCGATCGTCTGGATGAACACGAGCAGCGCCGCCGCGACGATCGCCGGGCGCGCGAGGCCGAGCGTGATGCGGCGAAAGGCCGCCAGCGAGCCGGCGCCCGACACGACGGCCGCTTCTTCCATCGACGGGTCCATCGACGTGAACGTCGCGACCGCGAGGATGAACGCGGTCGGCGCGACGTGCATCGCCTGCACGAAGATCATTCCCGGCAGCGAGTAGACGTTGAACGGCCGCACGTGCAGCGACGCTTCGGTGACCGCGTTGAGCAGACCGATGCGCGGCGACGCGAGGAACAGCCACGCGACGGTGTTCAGGATCCCGGGCAGAATCAGGGGCACGAGCGCCGTCGCCATGCCGAGCCCGCGCAGCGGCGCGTCCGTGCGCGCGTACAGGAACGCGAGGCCGAAACCCAGCACGACCGCGAGCGCGGCGACGCCCGCGCCGTACATCGCGGTGTTGCCGAGCAGCCGGTAGAACGCGGGATCGCTGAACGCGCGCGCGTAGTTCGCGAGCGACCACTGCGCGCCGCTGCTCAGAAATCCCGTGTGGAAGCTCGCATAGAGCATCGTCGCGACGGGGACGACCGCGAGATAGACGAGCACGAGCGACGCGCCGGCCATGATCGCGTTCTCCGCCGGCGGCACGCGCAGCGTGAAGCGCGACGCGCGCAGCGGGAGCTCGGGGCTCAAAGCGTCGCAGCCGCCTGCAGCAGGTCGGCGCGCGGCCGGCCGATCAGGTGGTGGATCGCGTTGCGCAGCTCGAGGAACCGCGGGTCGCTGCGCGTCCGCTCCTGGTCGCGGCCGGTGCCGAGCGGAATGTCGAAGCCGCGCACCACGACGGACGGCGGCGGCGACAGAACGAACACGCGGTCGGAAAGGTACACGGCCTCGTCGATGTCGTGCGTGACGAGCAGCATCGTGATGCCCAGCGTCTCGCGCAGGTGCAGCGTGAGGTCCTCGAGCTCGGCGCGCGTGAGCGCGTCGACCGACGCGAACGGTTCGTCGAGCAGCAGGATCTCCGGCGAGAACGCAACGGCGCGCGCGATCGCGACGCGCTGCTGCATGCCGCCCGAGAGCTGCCACGGATAGTGCTTCGCGAAGTTCTCGAGGTTCACGGCGCTCAGCGCGTCGTCGATCGCGGCGCGCTTCTTCTGCGGCGGCAGCCGCTTCTTCTTGAGGGGGAACGCCACGTTGCCTTCGACCGTCAGCCACGGAAACAGCGAGCGCCCGTAATCCTGGAACACCAGCACCATCTCGGGCGGCGGCTCGGTGACGAGCCGGCCGTCGAGCGTCACCGTGCCGCCGGTCGGGTGCAGCAGCCCGCAGATCGTCTTGAGCAGCGTCGTCTTCCCGCACCCCGACGGCCCGACGATCGAGACGAACTCGGACCGCCGCACGTCGAGCGTCACGTCCTCGATCGCGAGCGTGCCGCTCGAAGTGTAGCGCTTCTGGAGATGCGCGACGTCCAGCAAGCGATCGTTGGTCGTGTTCACCGATGCGTTTCCTTCACACAGGACGGGCGGACTGGCCGTGATGCCACGCGAGCACGCGGTGCTCGAGCGCGAGGAATCCGGCGTTGAGCGTGTAGCCCAGGATCGCGAGCAGCACGATTCCGCCGTACATCTCGGGGATCGCGAACGTGCGCTGCGCCTGGAGGATGTAGTACCCAAGTCCGTTGGTGCTGCCGATCATCTCGGACACGACGATCATGATGAAGGCGATCGACAGTCCCGTGCGCAGCCCGGCGAAGATCCCCGGCAGCGCGGACGGAAACGTGACGCTCAGCAGCTGGTCGGTTTTGCTGACGCCGAAGATGCGCGCCGTGTCGAGCCGCTCGCCGGGCACGTTGCGCGCGCCGTCGGCGGCGTTCACGAGGATCGGCCAGAACGCGCCGAACGAGATGACGACGATCTTCATCGCGTCGCCGATTCCGATCAGCAGGATGCCGACCGGGATGATCGCGGAGGGCGGGATCGCGCGCAAGAACTGCAGGAACGGATCCAGCAGCCGGAACAGCGGGCGGTACGCGCCGATCAGCACGCCGACCGCGATGCCGAGCACCGAGGCGATGCAGTAGCCCGAGAGCATGCGCATGAGGCTCGGCAGCGCGTGCTCGCGGAACTGCGCGGAGAACCACTCGTGCACGAACGTCACCGCGATGATGGACGGCGGCGGGAGATAGATGCTCGCCTTCACGCGCGCGATGACTTCCCAAAGCGCGAGCACGAGCACCACGACCG